>JANMHL010000421.1:0-11288 GCA_031375125.1 Novosphingobium sp.
GCGGATCAGCGCGTCGAGCGCGGCATCGTCGGCCAGGTCGACCGGCTGGCGCGCGGCCGGGCCAAATGCGGCCAACGGGCCGATTTCGGCAATCCGGTACATCGTCCGGACCCCGGCGCGCAGGGTAGCGATATCGCGATCATCGCTGAGGAAATTGGGATCGATTTGCGGCGCGGCCGCCGGATCGGCGCTGGCGAGCCGCACACTGCCGCGGCTTTCGGGGCGCAGCACGCAGGCGTGGATCGAAAAGCCGTGGCCGTGGACCGAGGTACGGCCATGGTCTTCGAGCATCGCGGGCACGAAGTGATACTGGATATCGGCTGCGGGAAGATCTGGGTTTGAGCGCCAGAACCCGCCGCCCTCAGCGAACGGCGTGGTCATGATCCCGGTGCGCTTGCGGCGGTGTTCGATGATCGCTTTCAGCATTCGCCACGATCCACTGAGCGAATCGCCGATCAGTTCCTTCGATTCGGTCGCCCAGCTGGCGACGAAATCGATGTGATCTTGCAGGTCAGCCCCAACGGCGGGCTTGTCCAGCGCCACCGGAATGCCTTGCTCGGCCAAATGCGCGGCTGGGCCGATCCCCGACAGCATCAGGATTTGCGGCGAGCCAAAGGCCCCGGCGGACAGCACCACCCCGCCGCGCGCGCGGATCACTTCGCGTTGCTTGCCAAACCGCACGGCGACCCCGGTGACCCGGCCATTCTCGATCACCAGCCGTTCGACCAAGGCCCCGGTGCGGACCTTCAGGTTGGGCTTCTCGCCAAGGTAGGCCCGCGCGGCTGACCAGCGCTCACCAGCCTTCTGGGTGACCTGATAGAGCCCGAACCCGTCCTGCTGTGCGCCGTTGAAATCGGGGGTGTTGCCCAGTTGCAAGCTCTCAGCACTGGCGACAAAGGCGTGGCTCCCGGGGTTGGGCCAGCGTTGGTCCATCACGTTGAGCGGGCCGTCGCCGCCATGGAATTGATCGCCGCCGCGCTCGTTGCCTTCGGAGCGTTTGAAATAGGGCAGGACATCGTCATAGGACCAGCCGGTGCAGCCCAGCTGCGCCCACTGATCGTAATCGAACTTGTTGCCGCGGATATAGACCATCGCGTTGATCGCCGATGATCCGCCCAGACCGCGCCCGCGCGGCTGATAGCCGATCCGGCCATTCAAGCCCTTTTGCGGGACCGTATCGAACCGGTAATTCGACTTTTTTGGGATCCACGGCATGAACCCGGGGGTTTTGATCCACATATTGTCGTTGGTGCCGCCCGCCTCAAGCAGGCAGACGCTGCGGCTGGGATCTTCGGACAATCGCCCGGCTGCCGCGCTGCCCGCGCTGCCGCCACCGATCACGATTACGTCAAACTGATCCATCTGCGCGATTCCTCATCTGCTTTTGCCGACGAGTTAATCGTTCACTTAAACCAGCGCAATCCTATTCGGCGGGCGGCGCAGATTGCAGCGCCTGCCACTGTTCCCTTAGTGCATCGGAGGTATCGCGGCTGTTATCGTGGCTCCAGCCAGGTGGGCGCCACAGATAGCCCAGCTTGGCCCCCCACGGCGCGCTCCAGACGTCGCGGGCAATCCCGATCAATTCGTGAAAGGCGACCCACAGCAGGTTGAAACTGCCCAGTTGCTTGACGATCCCATAGCGGATTTGCTGATCGTCCAGCTCGGGCTGAAAGGTGCCGAACAATCGGTCCCAGACGATGAATACGCCGGCATAATTGCGGTCAAGATAGACCGGGTTGGTGGCGTGATGGACGCGGTGGTGGCTCGGCGTGTTCATCACCGCTTCGAACCAGCGCGGGCATTTCTGGATTGCCTCGGTGTGAAACCAGAACTGGTAGATCAGGTTCAGGCCCGCGCAGAAAAAGATCATTGCCGGGGGAAACCCGATCAACAGTAGCGGCAGCCGGAAGATGAAGCCCAGCGCAATCGTTCCAGTCCAGGTTTGGCGCAGCGCGGTCGACAGGTTGTAGTGCTGGCTCGAATGGTGGTTGACGTGGCTGGCCCAGAACCAGCGCACGCGGTGCGCGGTGCGGTGGAACCCGTAATAGGCCAGATCATCGAGCACAAAGCACAGCGGCCAGGCCCACCAGGTCCACGGCACGTCGAACAGGCGGTACTGATACAGCCCGACAAAGGCCGCAGCCACCAGCCCGGCGGTCAGCAGCCCGGCCACGTTGCTGCCCAGCCCCATCGCCAGCGAGATCAGCGTATCGCGCGGTTCATAGGCATCCGGCGCGCGGCGCTTGGCCCAGATCATTTCGAGCACGACCAGCAGGACAAAGCCTGGAATCGCAAATTCGACCGGATTGAAACCAGGAGCCATCGCGCTCAGCTCCCCAACCGGCGCAGGCTGCTGGCCCAGACCTGTGCCTGCGGGCCGAAGTCGAGCGTGACCGTGCCAAAGGTTTTCTCGCCGGTGCCAATCGTCAGCAGATTGCGGTCGAGCCGGGCAAAGGCGTGGCTATCGAGAAGCCGCCCGGCAAAGTGCGCGCCATGGCGGCGCAGTAGCATCACCCGGCCAGCATCATCGCGCAGCAGGGCCCCGATCCCAGCCCGATCAAGCACCAGTTCGCGCGGAGTAAAGCCGCAGAGCGCCGCCCCGGCCAGCGCGCGGGCATGACCTTCGCCCTGCAACCGCACATCGCGGCCCAGCTGCAATTTGCGGCACAGCCAGGCCAGCAGCAGGATCGCGGCCAGCGAGCCGCCGAGCTGGGCAAGTTGGAGTAGCATCGGCAGCTTACTTGCCCCCCGCCGACAGCATATCCATCAGCGCGCGAATCGGGCCAAGGTCATAGCCGGCCTGCGCCGCTGCAGCGGTCAAAGCGTGCGGGCTCTTGCCGATGCTGGCCTCGGCCAGCGCCCACAGCAGGGCCGAGCGGGTGCCCGACCGGCAATAGGCCAGCACCGGGCCATTGGCTTCGGCCAAGGCCGTCGCCATGGCCCGGACCTGTCCTTCGGACCAGCCGGCATGAGTAACCGGGATCGCGCTATAGCCCATCCCGGCGGCCCGCGCGGCGGCTTCGATCTCTGGCCCGGAGGTCTGATCGTCGCTTTCGTCCTCGGGCCGATTATTGATAATCATCACAACGCCTTGCGCCGCAGCCTCGGCCACTTCGGGCAGGCCGATCTGGGGGCTGACGAAAACGTGATCGTTCAATTGCCGAAACATGGCTGGGGCACTCCTTGGTTCCGCTCTGCCAAGCGCCGCCCGCGCTGGCAAGCCCGCCGCGCGGCTTTGCAGCGCTAAAAGCGCCAGCGGAACCGCGCCCACCGTGCAGGAATATCACAGTTGCTGGGGCCGTAGCGACGCCCACTCGGCCCCGACGCGAATCCATTCGCCATGGCCGATCAATTGGGATATGTGGAAAAGTGCAGAAGAGGGGGCTTAGCGGCCACTCATCCTGTTGTCTGGAGCGATTCGTCCGCGTTTCTGGGCCGTTTCTAGTGGGGCGATGCGAAGGTACGACTAGGTTTATGGGTTTCGATAGAGGACGTCGCGGCCGTGGGCGCGACAAGCGGGATGGCTTCGGCGAAGAAAGTTTCGATCCATTTGCAGGCAACTCCGGCGGCGGTGGTGATCGCTTCGGTGGCGGCGGCGGTGGTGGTGGCGACCGGTATAGCGGCGGCGGTAATCGTGGCGGCTTTGGCGGTGGCGGCGGTGGCGGCGGCTTCAGCGGCGGCGGCGGCGGTGACCGTGGCGGCCCACGCTCAGGCGGCGGTGGCGGCTTCGGCGGCCCGCGCGGCGGCGGTGGCGGTGGCGGCGGCGGTGATCGCGGCATGCCTGCCCAGGTCGTTGGCGAAGGCACCGGCGTGGTCAAGTTTTTCAACTCTGCCAAGGGTTTCGGCTTCATCCAGCGCGATGAAGGCGGCGAGGACGTGTTTGTCCACATCAGCGCAGTGGAACGGGCCGGCCTCGAAGGTCTGGCCGAAGGGCAGCAGCTCAAGTTCCAGCTGGTTGATCGTGGCGGCAAGGTTTCGGCCGCCGAGCTTGAAGTTGTTGGTGATGTGATCGCAGTCGAAAAGCGCGAAGAAGCGCCGCAGCGCGAGCTGACCGGCGAACGCTCGACCGGCACGGTCAAGTTCTTCAACGCGATGAAGGGCTTTGGTTTTATCACCCGCGATGACGGTCAGGCCGATGCATTTGTGCACATCAGTGCAGTCGAACGCTCGGGCATGGCTGGCCTCAATGAGGGTGACCGGCTTGAATTTGATATCGAGGTCGATCGACGAGGCAAGTACTCGGCGGTCAACCTGGTGCCGCGTCAGGATTGATCCCGTCCGCACCCGTTCCGGGGTTGCCCCGGAACTTGCGATTGCCTAAATACGCGCAGATGGCGGCCCCTAAGTCTTTCGGGACTCTGGGGGCCGCCATTTGTCGTTTTCGAGTTTCCGTTATTCCTGTTTGAAACGAAGGAACTATTCCATGTCGATTACCCCGCTGATGCCAGTTTACCCCCGCTGCGGCTTTCGCCCGGTGCGCGGCGACCACTGCCATTTGATCGGGGAAGACGGCCGGCGATACCTCGATTTCGCGGCGGGAATTGCGGTCAACCTGCTTGGCCACAGCCACGAAGGGCTGATTGGCGCGATCCAGCATCAGGCGGCAACGCTGATGCACGTCTCCAACCTTTATGGCAGCCCACAGGGTGAGCGGCTGGCCCAGCGGCTGGTCGACCTGACCTTTGCCGATACGGTGTTCTTCACCAATTCGGGCGCCGAGGCGGTGGAGTGCACGATCAAGACCGTCCGGGCCTATCACCAGCACGTTGGCCACGATCACAAGTTTGAGATCATCACCTTCAAGAACGCCTTCCACGGCCGGACCTTGGCGACGATCAGCGCGTCCAATCAGGAAAAGATGCACAAGAGCTTTTATCCGCTGTTGCCGGGCTTCAAATACGTCGAATTTGATGATCTGGCCGGGGCGAAGGCTGCAATTGGCCCGAACACAGCGGGCTTTCTGGTCGAACCAGTGCAGGGCGAAGGCGGGATCCGCCCGGCCAGCCAGGATTTCATGAGCGGCCTGCGTGCGCTGGCCGATGAGCATGATCTGTTGCTGGCGCTCGACGAAGTGCAGTGCGGGGTCGCCCGGACCGGGACGATGTATGCGCACGAACAGTACGGGATTATCCCCGATGTCGTTGCGACCGCCAAGGGGCTGGGCGGCGGGTTCCCGATCGGCGCTTGCCTCGCCACCGAAAAGGCCGCGCGCGGTATGGTGGTCGGCACCCACGGTTCGACTTATGGCGGCAATCCGCTGGGGATGGCCGCAGTCGAAGCCGTGCTCGATGCCGTCGCCAATGAGGAATTCCTCGCAGAAGTTCGCGCTAAGGCCGAGCGTCTGCGCGGGCGGCTGGAACAGTTCATCGGCAATTATCCCGAACTGTTCGAAAGCGTTCGCGGCATGGGGCTGATGCTGGGGATCAAGATGAAGACTGAGCCGCGCGGCCTGGTCGCGCATCTGCGCGACAATCATCAACTGCTGACCGTGGCGGCTGGCGACAACACCTTGCGGCTGGTTCCGCCGCTGGTGATCGATGATAGCCATATCGACGAGTTTTTGGACAAGCTGTCGGCTGGCGCGGCCAGCTATCAGGTGCCGGAACCGGCGGCATGACCCGGCATTTCCTGAACCTGGCCGATGCCGGGGGGGACGCGCTGGCGGCGATGCTGAACGATGCGCTGCAACGCAAAGCGGCGCGCGCCGCCCTGCCAAAGGGTGCGGCCGACGCTGATGCACCACTGGCTGGGCACGTCCTGGCGATGGTGTTTGAGAAGAACTCGACCCGGACCCGGGTTTCGTTCGATGTCGCGATGCGGCAGCTGGGCGGCTCGGCAATCGTGCTTGATGCCGGAACAACCCAGCTGGGCCGGGGCGAAAGCATCGCCGACACCGCCCGGGTGTTGAGCCGGATGGCCGATGCGATCATGCTGCGAACCGACGATCACGCCAAGCTCGAGGAACTGGCGCATTATGCCAGTGTGCCGGTGATCAACGGCCTGACCGATAGCTCGCACCCGTGCCAGATCATGGCCGATCTGCTGACCCTGCTCGAACAGGGCAAGGCGCTGCCGGGGCTCGAACTGGCGTGGCTGGGTGATGGCAACAATGTCCTGAATTCGCTGATCGAGGCGGCCGGGTTGCTCAAGTTCAACGTCCGCGCCGGGGTGCCGCAGGGCTATGAACCCGATGCCGGGTTCATCGAACGCGCCCGCGCCATGGGGGCCACGGTCACCCTGACTCGCAGCGCGGCGGAAGCGGCGGCAGGGGCAGACGTGGTGGTGACCGATACCTGGGTTTCGATGGGCCAGGATCATGCCCACAACAAGCTGGCGGCGATGGCACCTTATCAAGTCAGTGAAGCACTGATGACGGGGGCCAAGGTGGACGCGACGTTCCTGCATTGCCTGCCTGCGCATCGCGGCGAGGAAGTGACCGATGCCGTGATCGACGGGCCGCAATCGGCGGTCTGGGACGAGGCGGAGAACCGCATTCACGCCCAGAAATCGGTGCTGCGCTGGGTCTTTGGCCAGTTGTGAGCGCGGTGCAGCACATTGCCGAGGGAGAGACGGGTTTTGACCGTGTTCTGGCCCTCACGATCCCCTCGCGCGATGCCCGCGGGAGGGTGGTCCGGCTCGGCCCGGTGCTCGAAACGATCCTGACCGCGCACGATTATCCGACCCCGATCAAGCATTTGTTGGCCGAAGCACTCGTGCTGGCCGGGCTGATCGGCTCGCTACTGAAGGATGGCGATGGGCAGCTGACCATGCAGGCCCAGACCCAGGGCGGCGTGGTCGATCTGTTGGTCTGCGATTACCGAGGCGGGGAAGTGCGCGGCTATGTTCGCCACGATGCCGATCGGCTGGCCATGCTCGGCGCCAATCCTTCGCTCTTCGCGCTGTTCGGGCAGGGTGCCTACCTCGCGATGACGTTCGATGTTGCCACCACTGGGCAGCGTTATCAGGGGATTGTCCCGCTTGAGGGCGCTTCGCTGGCCGAGGCCTGCGAGGCCTATTTCGCGCAGTCAGAGCAAGTGCCAACGCTGATCCGCGTGGCGGTGCGTTCGGACAAGTCGGGTTGTGTCGCCGGCGGGCTGCTGATGCAGCACTTGCCGGAAGGGGAAGAGGGGCGCGAACGGCTCCACGTGCAGCTCGACCATCCGGAATGGGAGCACGTCGCGACGATGGCCGGCAGCACCCGGCATGATGAGCTGGTCGATCCCGACCTGTCGCTCGAAGCACTGACCTGGCGCTTGTTTCATGAGGAGCAAGAGGTGCGGGTTGAGGCGCACGCGCCGCTGACGCGCGGGTGCCGCTGCACGCTGGAGCACTACCAGTCGATTCTGTCGCGCTTCCCCGAAGCCGACCGGCTCGACATGCGCGATGATGACGGGCGTATCCTGGTTGACTGCGCTTTTTGTTCGCGCCAGTTCGAGATCGAGGCGTAAAGCTTCGGTTCACCGATAAAATTGCACAATTGGCCGCGCAATGGCGCTGTGTTACAAGTGCGTCCGCGGGATCCGTCCCATTTGCGGGGTGGGCATCAGGAGAAGTCGGTCAGTGAAACATACGTCGCGCCATGCTGGAGCTGCATTGGCCGCCATGCTGGCCCTCGCCGGACCGGCGATGGGGGCGGGGCCGTCATTGGCCATGCTCGATCAGCTATCCGCCGGGCGCTGGGAAGTGCGCTACCGCGAAGCTGGGGTACCGCCGCTGCGGTTGTGCCTGGCGAGCGGGCATGGCCTGATCCAGCTGCGCCATCAGGGCGCCGCCTGCGAGCGGTTTGTGGTTGAAGATGGGCCGGGCCAAGTGGTGGTGCAGTACACTTGCAAGGGCCGCGGCTATGGCCGGACCCACATTCGCAAGGAAAGCAATCAGCTGGCGCAGATCCGCAGCCAGGGCATCGCCAATGGCCTGCCGTTTGAATTCACCGCCGAAGCCCGGCGCGTGGGGGATTGCAGCGGCGGCTGATCGCCTTGCCATGGCTGCAGCCAGCGGCTAGCCCGGCAGCATGACAGCTCTACCCAAAGGTGAGGGACGCAAGGCCGTTGTGCTGCTGTCCGGCGGCCTCGATTCGATGGTCTGCGCCGGACTCGCGCGCGAGGCTGGCTATACGATCGCAGCGCTGACGATCGATTATGGCCAGCGTCACCGCCGCGAAATTGATGCGGCCCGGCTGATCGCGGCAGAGGTTGGGGCAGACCGGCACGTGGTCCTCCCGCTCGATCTGCGGGCATTCGGCGGGTCGGCGCTGACCGATGATATTGCTGTGCCCAAGGAAGGTGTTGGGGACGCTATTCCAGTCACCTATGTCCCGGCCCGGAACCTGCTGTTCCTCTCACTGACACTCGCATGGGCTGAAGCGCTGGGCGCGCGCGATGTGGTGATCGGGGTCAACGCGCTGGACTATTCGGGCTACCCCGATTGCCGCCCGGAATTCATCGCCGCTTTCGCCGATCTGGCGCGATTGGCGACCAAAGCCGGGGCTGAGGGCGATGACTTTCGGATTCACGCCCCACTGCAGTATCTGGGCAAGGCCGAGATCGCGGCCGAGGCGCAGCGGCTGGGGTTTGATCCAGCGCTGAGCTGGTCGTGTTACGATCCGCAGCCCGATGGCTCGGCCTGCGGTCTGTGCGATTCCTGCCGGCTGCGGCGCGAGGGCTTTGACAAGGCCGGGGTAACCGATACGACACGTTACGCGCAGTAATTATTTGGGGAGAGAACCAAGTGAACGAACAAGAAGGCGGTTCGCCCGCTGAGCCCAAGGCCAGTGGCTATAGCTGGTATGTGTTGTTCGTTCTGGTGCTGGTTTATATCCTGAACTTCATCGATCGTCAGATCCTCTCGATCCTGGCGGTTGATATCAAGGCCGATCTTGGTTTGACCGATAGCGAGCTGGGATATCTGGCTGGGGCGGCCTTTGCCGTGTTCTACGCGCTGTTCGGGATTCCACTTGGGCGGTTGGCCGATAACTGGAATCGTAAGAAGTTGCTGACCGCAGGTCTTGCACTTTGGTCCGCGATGACGGCGGTTTCGGGCTTTGCAACGGACAAGCTGACCCTGACGCTTGCGCGGATGGGTGTGGGTGTGGGTGAAGCGTCCGCGAGTCCGACTGCGTATTCGCTTATCTCTGATTATTTCCCGAAGCGGCAGCGCGCCACTGCGCTCGCGATCTATTCCTCGGGGCTCTATATCGGCGGCGGGGTCTCATTGCTGATCGGAGCCAAGATTGGCCAAGTTTGGAACGCTGCCTATCCTGGCGGCGGGCCGCTGGGTTTGGTTGGCTGGCAAGCAGCCTTTCTGGCGGTGGGCATTCCAGGCATCCTGATGGCGCTGTGGGTGGCAAGCCTGCGCGAACCAGTGCGCGGTGCCATGGATGGTGTTGCCAGCCCGAGTTCGGCCAGGCCATTTGCTAATTTCCTGGCGGATCTATCGATGATTGTTCCGCCTTTTACACTTTACGGCGCCTGGCAGCGTGGTCCAACGGCTTTGGCCTTCAATCTGTTCGCTGCGGCGCTGTTTGGCCTGTTTGCCTGGGGTATGATCCAATTGACCGGAAGTGTGGCGCAATGGGCTTCGATTGGATTCGGCTACTACGCTGTGTTTTCGTGGGCTTGCACACTGAAGGTGCGCGATCCGGCGACTTGGCGGCTGATTTGGGGTTCGCCAGCGTTCATTTGCACCACGCTCGGTTACAGCTTGGTTTCGCTGGTGGCCTGGGCAACAGGCTTTTGGTCAGCGCCCTATGCCGAGACCGTTTTGGGACTACCGAAACTCGAATTTGCTTTTGTGCTGGGTGCCAGTGGTGCGCTCAGTGGGTTTGTAGGTGTGATCATTGGTGGCTGGATCGCCGATTTCCTGCGGGCACGTAACCCGGCCGGGCGAGTATTCGTGATCATGTTTGGTGTGATTGGCCCGATTGTGCCGATCTGGATTGGCTATTCGACCGAGAATTCGGTGCTGTTTTACGTGATGAACTTTCTCGCCGGGATGTTTGGCGCGACAGCGCTTGGTGCAGCAGCGGCGACGACGCAGGATTTGGTTCTGCCAAGGATGCGCGGGACTGCGACAGCTTCCTTTTTCCTCGGCACGACCTTGGTTGGGCTGGCTTTCGGACCTTATATCGTTGGCCTTATTTCCGATTTGGCAGGAACCAGAATCAACGGCAAATTGGTTGGTGATCTGCGCACAGGCATTCTGTCGCTGGTCGGGGTCGCGCCGATCGCGCTGGCTTTGCTGATCTATGCCTACCGCGTTGTTCCGCAAGCCGAGGCGACATTGGTCGAGCGAGCGGGCGAGTAGAGGCTAACTGCGCTGCAGGACGCCGCAGGCGATCCGGTGCCCGCTGTTGCCAGTTGGGTCAGTTATGTAATCATCGGCCGAAGCGTGGATAACGATGGCCGCGCCATCATTATCGAACAGAGCGGCGAGCGCAGCTTCGCGTGGAGCGCCAAGTTCGATGCTCAGCGCGCCTTTGCCCTGCGCATCGATCACCAGATTGGGCAGGTCGCCAAGGTGGCTGCCAGCGGGATTTTGCGCCCCGTGCTGGCGTGCGCCGGGGTTGAGGTGCCCCCCAGCGCTGACGAAGTCTGACGCATCGCAGCGACCGATCATGTGCAAGTGAACACCATGCTGCCCAGCTGGCAGGCCTGCGACCGCGATCGTCAAAGTCAGCTTGTCACCAGCGGCTGTCAGCAAGGCTGTCCCCGCAGGTAGCCCGCTTGCAGTTCGCAGAGTGGCGGTGGCCAGCTTTGCGGTTGGCAGATCGCCAAGTGTGGTGCAGCCGCCCAGCAAGCCTGCGATCACTACTGCTGCATATCCGACTGGTTTCACCGACAATCTCCTATCGTGCGATTCGCCTTGCATCATAACAAAAAGGGGGCCGGATTACTCCAGCCCCCTGATTGTTTGCCCCGAAAGGCTGACAGCGCGAAGGCTGCTTACATTCCGGAACCCGGACCGTAGGTGATTTCCACCCGGCGGTTCTGCAGTTCGCGGACACCGTCAGCAGTCGGCACGCGGTTGTTGCTTTCACCAAAGCCCTGGCTGGTGATCGCGCCCGAAGGCACACCACGACCGGTGAGGTAGGACGTAACCGCAGCGTTGCGGCGTTCCGACAGACCTTGGTTGTAGGTGTTGCCACCCGAACGGTCAGCGTAACCAGCCAGCATGACCGGGACGTTGGCGCAGTTGCCATAAGCAGCTGCAGCAGAATCCAAGATCGAAGCGGCTTCCGGCGTGATGTCCGACTTATCCCAGTCGAAGAACACGATGTACGGACCCTTTTC
>JANMHL010000360.1:0-3142 GCA_031375125.1 Novosphingobium sp.
GCTCGCCCCGGCGTTCATGAACAACAAGGGCACCTATACCGGCAGTCTGGGCAACCTGTGCCGCTGGCTGGCCGAACAGGCCGAAGGCTTGGGTGTGGAAATCTTCCCCGGCTTTCCCGCTGCCGAAGTGCTGTATAACGACGATGGCTCGGTCAAAGGCGTCGCGACGCAGGACATGGGCGTGGCCAAGGACGGCAGCCATAAGGGCGACTTCCAGCCCGGGCTCGAACTCCACGCCAAATACACGCTGTTTGCCGAAGGCGCGCGCGGCCACCTGACCAAGCAGGTCAAGGCCAAGTTCGATCTCGAAGCCAATTGCGAACCGCAGGTATACGGCCTCGGCCTGAAGGAACTGTGGGATATCGATCCCGAAAATCACGCGCCGGGCCGGGTGATCCACACGCAAGGCTGGCCGGTCAAGGACGAAGACGGGTTCGGCGGCGGGTTCCTGTACCATCAGGCGAACAATCAAGTCGCGCTCGGCTATGTTGTCTGGCTGGGTTACGGCAATCCCTACCTTTCGCCGTTCGAAGCGTTTCAGCAGTGGAAGACCCACCCCGAAGTGGCCGCAATCCTGAAGGGCGGGCGGCGCGTTTCCTATGGCGCGCGGGCGATCTGCGATGGCGGGTTCCAGTCCCTGCCCAAGCTGGTGTTCCCCGGCGGCGCGCTGATCGGTTGCACCGCCGGCTTCCTCAACGTGCCCCGGATCAAGGGCAGCCACACCGCTATGAAAAGCGGGATGATGGCTGCTGAGGCTGCGGCGGAAGCCATCCTGAGCCAGCGCAAGAATGACGAACTGGCCGCCTATCCAGCCGCTTATGAAGCCAGCTGGGTTTACAAGGAACTGCGGATGGTCCGCAATTTCGAACCGCTGGTGTCGAAATTCGGTGGAACACTTGGCACGCTGCTGGCGGGCGCCAACCTGTGGCTGGAATCGCTGGGCATCAAACTGCCGTTCACGATGAAGCACACCCGCGATTGCGAGAAAACTGGCCGGGCCGATCTCTATCGCCCGATCAGCTATCCCAAGCCCGATGGCGTGCTCAGCTTTGATCGGCTGTCCTCAGTCGCGCAGTCGTTCACCAATCACGAGGAAGACCAGCCGGTCCACCTACGGCTCACCGATCCAACGGTGCCGGTTGACATCAACCTCGCCCGGTTCGCCGGGCCAGAGGCGCGCAATAGCCCGGCCGGGGTCTATGAGTTCCTCGGCGTCGAGGACGGTAACCCGCGCCTGCAAATCAACGCCCAGAACTGCGTCCACTGCAAGACTTGCGACATCAAGGATGTGACCCAGAACATCACCTGGGTAACGCCCGAAGGCGGCGGCGGTCCGAATTATCCGAATATGTGATCTGCCCATCCGGTGAACGAAACCGCTTATGCCAAGATCAACCTGGCGCTGCACGTTCGGCGGCGGCGGGATGATGGGTATCATGAGCTGGAGACGTTGTTCGGCTTCGTCGATGCGGGCGACCGGCTGAGCGTCACCCCCTCGGCGCGGGACGAACTGCGCACAGTCGGCGAATTCGGCGGCGCGCTGAGCGATCCGTTTGGCAATATCGTGATGAAGGCGCTGTCCGCGCTGCCCCGGCCAAAGGGCTGGGCGGTGACGCTGGAAAAGAACCTGCCTGTGGCGGCGGGGCTTGGCGGTGGGTCGGCTGATGCCGGGGCGTTGTTCCGGCTGGTCGAGCGTGAATACGGACTGCCCGATGATTGGTCGGCGCGCGCGGCAAAACTCGGCGCCGATGTTCCGGCTTGTGTCCGCAGCGTGGCCTGCGTCGGGCGCGGAACCGGGACGGAGCTTGAGCCAGTGGCGAACGACCTGGCCGGAACGCCGGTGCTGCTGGTCAACCCGCGCATCCCGCTCAGCACTGGGCCGGTGTTTGCGGGCTGGGACGGCGCGGATCGCGGGCCGCTTCCAACGGGCGCTGTGCGGACCATCGCGCTGGAAGGTCGCAACGATCTGGAAGCTCCGGCGCTCGCGCTCTGTCCGGCGATTGGCGATGTTCTCGCCGCACTTCGCAATACCGCGCCGTGGCTGGCGCGAATGTCTGGATCGGGCGCGACCTGTTTTGCGCTCTACGACAGCACCGCGCAGCGTGACGCGGCAAAGGCCGCGATGCCGTCCGGATGGTGGACTATGGCGGGGGCACTGCGATGATCCCGCACGAAGCCTACTGCCTGATCGGCACCCCCCGGTTCGGCGGCATTCTGGTCGTGTCCGACCATGCCAGCAACCGCGTGCCCGATGACATCGATCTCGGTATCGACTCAGCCTTGCTGACCCAGCACATCGCGGTCGATCTGGGCGTGGCCGAGGTTGGCGCACTGATGGCGCAGCGGCCCGGCATCGCGGCGTTTCAAGGCAACATCAGCCGCTTGGTCTGCGATCTCAACCGCGATCCGCATGCCCCCGCCGTGATCCCGATCGCCAGCGACGGCCATGCGGTCCCCGGCAATGCGCTGAACCACGAAGCTCATCTGGCCCGGCTCGCGCGGTTTCACGATCCTTACCACGCTGCATTGGGGCAACTGCTTGATAGCGCGCCACCCGCGCTGATCCTCTCGCTCCACAGCTTCACCCCGCAACTCGCCAGCAGCGACGAGCCGCGCCCGTGGCAAGTGGGGGTGCTCTACAACGAAGACGACCGTGCGGCGCGGCTGGCGATCCCGCTGTTGGCGGCGGATGGCTTGGTCGTCGGCGATCAGCAGCCTTATTCAGGCAAGCTGCTCAACTACACCATGGACCGCCACGCCGAGGCCGATGGGCGGCCTTATCTCGGCATCGAAATCAGGCAGGATCAGATCGCGACAGCGGCGCAGCATGCCGATTGGGTCGAGCGTTTGGCGCGGATCGGTAACGAAGTGGCGTTGAAGCTGGGGGAATAGGCGTGTAGGGCCGCTGCGAAGCCCCGTTTCACGAAAGATCATTTCATGCCCGCCTACCGTTCCCGCACTTCCACCCATGGCCGCAATATGGCTGGCGCTCGGGGACTATGGCGCGCGACGGGGATGAAGGACGGCGATTTCGGAAAGCCGATCATCGCGGTGGTCAACAGCTTTACCCAGTTCGTGCCGGGCCACGTCCACCTGAAAGACCTCGGCCAGCTGGTCGCCCGCGAAATTGAGGCAGCGGGCG
>JANMHL010000445.1:0-3873 GCA_031375125.1 Novosphingobium sp.
CGCGCGACGCCGGGTTCGGGTTGCGCGGGGTTTCGGGCGAGATGACCGGCTTTGCCCATGCCAATGAAATCAGCGAGGCCTCGATCCGCCGGGCCGGGGAAACGCTGCAATTGCTCGATCCCGCCACGTCCCAGCCCAGCCCGCCGCCGCGCCAGAACAACCGGCACCTCACAACCGATCTCTCGCCGCTCGATGGGGTGCCGTTTGCGGCCAAGGTCAAGCTGCTCGAGACGATCGACGCCGCCGCCCGCGCGCGCGATCCGCGCGTCGCGCAGGTCACTGCCAGTCTGGCCGCCAGTTGGTCGGTGGTCGAAATTGTCCGCGCCGATGGCTTTGTTGCCACCGATGTCCGGCCGTTGGTGCGGCTCAATGTCAGCATTGTCGCTGAACAAAATGGTCGGCGCGAAACCGGCAGCTTCGGGATCGGCGGGCGCCGGCTTTATGACGATTTGTTTGAACCAGCGACCTGGAACCGGGCGATCGACGAGGCGCTGGCGCAAGCGCTGACCAATCTGGAAAGCGTGCCCGCCCCGGCGGGCGAGTTTACCGTATTGCTCGGCCCCGGCTGGCCCGGCATTCTGCTGCATGAAGCGATTGGCCACGGGCTGGAAGGCGATTTCAACCGCAAGGGCACCAGCGCATTCTCGGGCCGGATTGGCGAACGGGTCGGTGCGCCGGGTGTCACCGTGGTTGATGATGGCGCGATGCTGGGTCGGCGCGGATCGCTGTCGATCGATGATGAAGGCACCCCGACGCAGGAAACCGTGCTGATCGAGGACGGGATCCTCAAGGGCTATATGCAGGACCGGCTCAACGCTCGGTTGATGGGCGTGGCCGCGACCGGCAACGGGCGGCGCGAAAATTATGCCCACGCGCCGATGCCGCGGATGACCAACACCTTTATGAAGGGCGGAAACGACGATCCGGCTGAATTGCTGGGCCGGGTCAAGAACGGGATTTTCGCCAAGAGCTTTGGCGGTGGTCAGGTCGATATCGTCTCGGGTAAATTCGTGTTCAGTTGCACCGAAGCCTACAAGATCGAGGATGGCAAGCTGGGCAGCCCGATCAAGGGCGCGACCCTGATTGGTGATGGGCCGAGCGTGCTGACCCGGGTGATCGGGATCGGCAACGATCTGGCGCTGGATGAAGGCGTCGGGATCTGCGGCAAGGGCGGGCAATCTGTCCCCGCCGGGGTTGGCCAGCCGACGTTGCTGGTCGAAGGATTGACTGTGGGCGGGACGGCTTAGCCTTCAGCTTTGGTTCAGGCAGACGGGTTAGTCTGCGCTGCAGAGGACAAGGATCATGACTATGCGCAAGATCGCCAACGCACTCGCCGCTATTGCCGCGCTGTCAGGCGCTGCCGTGCTGGAAGCCAAGCCCAAGCAGACCCCGCAGGAACGGCTCGACAAGCTGCTCGAAGGGCGTGAGGCGGGCAAGCCGGTCAATTGCATTTCGCATTGGGACACCCGCGATATGCAGGTGCTGGACAAGACCGCGATCGTCTATGGCTGGGGCAATGTGATCTACGTCAACCGGCCCAAGAATGTCGAAAGCCTGGATGACGATGATATCATGGTGACCCGCACCAGCAGCAGCCAACTGTGCGATCTCGATATCGTCCAAACCGTTGATCGGACCGGTCATTTTATCACGGGCTTTGTCAGCTTGAACGAATTCGTTCCCTATCGCCGGATCAAGAAAGTCGCCTCGGCAGACTGATCTGCGCTGCACATCTCCCCTGCGCTAACCCTCGCAGAAAGCCGCCGTTCGGATTGATCCGGGCGGCGGTTTGGCATTGACAGACTGGCCGACTGTTTTAGGGTACGCACCCTAAACAAGGCGCTTCCAAACGCCTGAGGGAGAGAGACTATGGCCAGTTCCGCCACGCTTGACCGCACTGCATCGGCGATTGACCCGATCGACGTTTCGTTGGCCGCGCTTTATGCCGAAGACCGTTGGCAGAAGCCGTTTCGCACCCTGCGGGCTCAGGCCCCGATCCAGTATGTCCCCGACAGCTCGTTCGGTCCCTATTGGTCGGTGTCCACCTATAAGCCGATCATTCACATTGAATCGCTGCCCAAGATCTTTTCGTCGAGCTGGGAGTACGGCGGGATTGCGATTTCGGGTTCGGTTGGCGAGCCGATCGAGAACGAGATCAAGATGCCAATGTTCATCGCGATGGATCCGCCGCAGCACACCGCCCAGCGCCGCACGGTTGCGCCATCGTTTGGGCCGAGCGAAGTTGCGGCGATGAAGGCTGAAGTCCAGAAGCGGACCGCAGAAGTGCTCGACAGTCTGCCGATTGGTGAGCCATTCGACTGGGTCGAGCGGCTCTCGATTGAACTGACCACCGGGATGCTGGCCACACTGTTCGACTTCCCGTGGGAGGAGCGCCACAAACTGACCTACTGGTCCGACATGGGCGGCAATGTCGAACTGATCAAGGATCCGGAAAACATCGCTTTGCGCAATGCCGCGCTGATGGAAATGGGCGCTGCGTTCGGCGCGCTGTGGCAGGAAAAGACGGCCAATCCGGGCAAGGATCTGATCTCGGTGATGCTGCGCTCGGACGCCATGAACCACATGAGCGAACAGGAATTCATGGGCAACCTGATCCTGTTGATCGTCGGCGGCAACGATACCACTCGCAATTCGATGTCGAGCTTTGCCTATGGCCTGAGCCAGTTCCCCGAAGAACGCGCCAAGCTGGAAGCCGATCCCTCGCTGATCCCCAACGCGGTGCAGGAACTGATCCGTTGGCAGACCCCGCTGGCGCATATGCGCCGGACGGTTGAGGAAGACACCGAAATCGAAGGCTACCACATGAAAAAGGGTGACAAAGTGGTGCTGTGGTACCTCTCGGCCAACCGTGACGAGAGTGTCTTCAAGGACGCCGATAAGGTGATCGTTGACCGCGAGAACGCCCGCCGCCACCTTTCGTTCGGTTATGGCATCCACCGCTGCGTTGGGGCGCGGGTCGCCGAACTGCAGCTATGCACCCTGCTCGAGGAGATGGCCAAGCGGCGGATCCGGGCCAACGTTTTGGCCGAGCCGGAGCGGGTGCCCGCTTGCTTCGTCCACGGCTATAGCAAGCTGATGGTCGAGCTGTCGCACTACTGATGGCCCGGCCAAAGCCTACCCGAGAGCGGATCGTCGATACCGCGCTGTCGCTGTTTAACCGCCAGGGCTATGGCGCGGTGACGACCGCTGCCTTGGCGGCGCAATGCGGGATTGCCGAGGGCAACCTGTGGTATCATTTCAAGACCCGTGGCGCGCTGCTTGATGCAATCAGCGCCCGGTTTGCCGCCGCGATCGAAGCGCGGCTGGCGCTGCGCCCGGGGGCCGATCCGCTTGAGGACTATGGCCGGATGCTCGAAGTGATGATGGCCGAATTCCGCGCCTTCCGTTTCCTCTACCGCGATCAGCAGGCCTACGGCGATGCAGCCACCGTGATTGTCGCCAACGCTCCGCGCTGGTTGGAAATGACTTTCGACCAGATCGAAGCCTATCTGGCTGCATTGGCTGATGCGGACCTGCTTGACTGGCCGCGCGAACGGCTGCGCGATCTGGCGATCAACGCCACGATTATCCTGCGCTATGGCCTTGAACACTACCGCGAACTGGGTGAACCAATTGCCGAGGGCGCTGGCGCGGTGCGACGCACGCTGTTGCGGCACCTGACCCTGTTCGAGCACCGGCTGGAACCCGCCGCAACGCAGCGGCTGCGCGATGCCATTCTGGCGATCGAGACGGAAGCGCTGGCGGCGTGATCCGCACCGGCTTGCGCTGGCTGCTCGCGCTGTTTTACGGCGCGGCGGGCTATTTCCATCTCGCCAACCCGGCCCCGTTCCTGCTGATAACGCCGCCGTGGGT
>JANMHL010000452.1:0-13038 GCA_031375125.1 Novosphingobium sp.
GCCGCGCCCTCAATCCCGGCCACTGACGACAGGTTCACAATTGCGCTGCCGCCGCGCCATAGGTGGGCCCGCTCAGCCAGCAAGGGGATCGCTGCGCGGGTGCCCATGAACACCCCTTCGACATTGACCGCGTGAAGCCGCCGCCAATCGTCCAGCGTGGTTTCAAGGATTGGTTTGAACAGCCACAGCCCGGCGTTGTTGACCAGAATATCGAGCCCGGCCGCCTCAGCCCGGAGCCAGTCCATCGTCGCAGCCCAATCGGCCTCGCTGGTCACGTCCTGCGCGTGGGCAATCCCGCCGATTTCGGCGGCGAGGTCATCGGGTGCGGTCATATCGGTGACAGCGACTTTGGCCCCGGCTGCGGCCAGCGCGCGCGCCGTGGCGGCGCCGAGCCCCTTGGCGGCGCCGGTTACCAGCGCAATCCGTCCGTCGAGATCACCCATGGCTTAGGCCTCCACCACTGTCTTGCACAGTTCATCGCGCAGTTCGCGGCGCAGGAATTTGCCGCTGGCGTTGCGTGGCAGCGGCTGATCCATGAACCAGACATAGCGCGGCACTTTGTGTTTCACGGAGTGATCAAGGCAGTGCTTTTGCAGGTCGGTCTGGTCGAGCGAATGGCCGGGCTTGAGGTAAACCGCGATGCCAACCTCCTCACCCAGCCGCGTGTCGAGCACGCCGAACACGCTGCATTCAGCGACGGCGGGATGGCGATAGGTGATCGCTTCGACTTCGGTGCAGGAAATGTTTTCCCCGCCGCGAATCACCAGATCCTTTTTGCGGTCGACGATGAAGATAAACCCGTCCTCATCAATTCGGGCGATATCGCCGGTGTGGAGCCAGCCATCGGTGATGGTTTCGGCGGTGGCATCGGGCCGATTGACATAGCCCTTGATCACCGGCGAACCTTTGACCCACAATTCGCCAACCTCGCCCTGCGGCAATTCCTCACCGGCATCGTCGACCACTTTGACCTCAAAGCTGGGCATCGAAGGCCCGGCGCTGTCGGGCCTGGCGACAAAGAAATCGCCGCTGACCGAAGTGATGATCCCGCAGGTTTCGGTCATGCCATAGCCGGTGGTGGGCCGGGCGGTCTTCACCGTCTCGTCGATTTTGAGCACCAGATCGGGCGGCAACTGCGCCCCGCCGCCGGAAATGCCGGTCAGGGTGGAGGTATTGGTCGTGGCGAAATCGGGGTGATTGACGATCTCACGCGCCATCACCGGAACGCCGCTGATCCCGGTAATGCCGTACTGTTCTACCAGCTTCAGCGCTGCGCCCGCTTCCCACTTGTACATCAGCACAATCGCGCCGCCTGCTGCGCTGGTCAGGTAGGCGCCGCAATTGTTGGCGGTGACATGGAACAGCGGCGTGGTCAGTAAGGTGATCGGCACCGGCGGATCGGCAGGCGGTGCCTCGCCCGTGGCGCGCTCCACCGCCAGGGCCTGGGCCGTGGTCGAATAGAGCATATTCATCAGGTTGGCGATGCAGCCACGATGGGTCAGCTGCGCGCCCTTGGGAAAGCCGGTGGTGCCGCTGGTGTAGAAGATGCAGGCATCGGCATCGGGATCGACCGCCACCTCGGGCATGGCCCCGCCGCTGGCGATTACATCGCCATAGGGGGTGACGTCAGCCGGGTGATCGCCCAGCCGCACACCGACCAGCGGGATCGTGCCTTGCAGGGCCGGGATTTCGCGATAGCGCGCCAGCCGTTCGGCATCGACGAACATCACCTTGGGTTCGGCGTCTTTCAGCGCAGCTTCCATTTCGTCGGCCGTCCACCAAGCGTTGAGGCCCGCGGCGGCGACACCGATCGAAGCACAGGCCCAATAGATCACCATCCATTCGGGATAGTTGCGCATCGCGATGGCGACGCGGTCACCGGGGCGCACGCCCTGATCCCACAGCCAGCTGGCAATAGCCGCAGCCTGAGCGTGGGCCTGAGCATAGCTGAGCACTTCGCCCTCATAAATCAGATACGGGCGATCCCCCCACGCGGCGGTTGAAAGCCAGAATTCGCGGACCGATGGCGGGGCGTTCTTGAACACCCGCAGCCGCTGGCCCAGCACATCAGCCTCGGTAATTTCAAACTGGCCGCCCGGCCCGGTCAATTCCTCGCGCACCGCGCGCAATTCGGCAAAATGCATCGCTCATCCCATTTGTTGTTATTTTAGCGATTAGGTGCAGCATCGCTGGGGCCGGAGCAAGAGACTTCCTTTGCGGGACGCAAGGTTTCGCCATATGGCAACAGCCATGCCGCTGCCACCCGACCGTCTCGATCGTTTCGCCCGCCATATCGTGCTGCCCGAAGTGGGCGGCGTTGGTCAGGTCGCGCTGAGCGCGGCGCACGTGGTGCTGATCGGCTGCGGCGGAATTGGCAGCCCGGCGCTGCAATATCTGGCCGGGGCGGGCGTTGGCCGCCTGACCCTGATCGACAGCGATGTGGTTGAGGCGAGCAATCTGCAACGCCAGACCATTTTTACCCCTGCCGATCTGGGACGGCCCAAGGCAGAGGTCGCGGCGGACTGGGCGGCGCGGTTCGATCCGGCGCTCCGGCCCCGCGCGGTGGTTGGGCGATTGGGGGAGGGGATTCCAGCCGCGCGAGAGCTCGAAGACGCTACCCTTGTGCTCGATAGCTGTGACAATTTCAGGACTCGGTTGCTGGTTTCGGATGCCTGCGTGGCGCGCGGCGTGCCGCTGGTCAGTGCCGCAATCGGCCGGTTTCAGGGGCAGGTCGCGAACTTTGCCGGGCATCTGGAGGGGCACAGTTGCTACCGCTGTTTCGTCGGCGATGCGTTTGACAACGATGATTGCGACAGTTGCGCCGCCGATGGCGTGCTGGGGGCGATGGCCGGAATGATCGGGGCTTTTGCCGCGATGCAGGCGGTGCGAGTGATCCTGAACGGCAAGACTGCGTTGGGCGATCCGCAGTGGGGGCAGTTGCACTTGTTCGAAGGACTGGTGCCGAGCCTGCGGACGATGCGGATTGCGAAGGATGCTGAGTGCCGGGGGTGTTCCAGCTAGTAGCTTGCCCCGTCGATATAACGTCGCGGTAATTCCTGCCACAGGACTGGATCGAACATCCGGATATTCACGCCGACCTTGCCATAGTCCGGATCGATTGCGGTCCAGTGGGTGACGCAGGCGCAGATCGCGCAATGCCAGGTGGTCATCGTCCGGTCGCCTTGAACGTAACCCACGGTTTGGCCCGATACCGTCAGGCTGCTGGGCGCGCAGTAGTGCCACAGCCCGCCAATCCGGCGGCAGATCGAACAGTTGCATTCGCTGACCTCTAATGGCGGCTCGCGCAGTTCAAGCTCGATTGCGCCGCAGTGGCAATTGCCGTTAGCATTGGTCATTGCAGCATTTCCTCGACCCAGGCCGGAACCACTTCACTCGCCAGGCCGAAGCGCGATTCGTGAAAGCGGTGCGAGCCTTGGCTGGCTTCCAGATTGAGCTCCAGCGTCCGCGCGCCCAGTTCCACCGCGTTCTGGACAAACCCCGCCGCTGGATAGACCGCGCCCGACGTGCCGATGGAAACGAATAGGTCGGCCTCGCGCAGTGCGGCATAAATCTCACCCATCCGGTAGGGCATTTCGCCGAACCAGACCACGTCGGGCCGCAGGCTGCGCGCGGCGCAAACCGGGCAGGGCGGGCAGTCAATCAACGGTGCGCGCCAGGGCGAGCGCAGATCGCAGCTGGTGCACCAGGCGTTCAGATGCTCGCCGTGCATATGGAGCACTTGGTTCGATCCAGCGCGCTCGTGCAGATCATCGACGTTCTGGGTGACCAGCAGCAGTTTGCCGGTCCATTCAGCTTCCAACCGAGCAAGTGCGCTATGCGCCGGATTGGGCAGCTTGGTCTGGATCGCCTCGCGCCGCATATCATAGAACCGCAGCACCAGATCAGGATCGCGCGCGAACCCCTCGGGCGTCGCCACATCCTCAACCCGGTGCTGTTCCCATAGGCCGCCAGCGCTGCGAAAGGTATCGATCCCGCTTTCGGCTGAAACGCCTGCGCCGGTCAGGATCACGATGTTGCGGATTTTGCTCATGTCCCCCATGAAGCACGAGAGCAAGGGGACTATCAATGGCCAGAATCGGCATCATCGGCAGCGCAGGGCGCATGGGTGCGGCATTGGTCGAGGCGATTTCGGCGGCGGGCGAAGCCTATGCGGGCGGAATCGACCAAGGCGGCGATCTGGCGGCGCTGGCCGCAGTCTCAGACGTGCTGGTCGATTTTTCGGCCCCGGCTGCGCTCGAAGGCAATCTGGATGCGGCGGCCGCTGCAGGCGTTCCGATCGTGGTCGGCACCACCGGGCTAGAGGAACGCCACCACTGGCTGTGCGATGACGCTGCCGGGAAGGTCGCCGTGCTGCAAACCGGCAACACCTCGCTCGGTGTCACGCTGCTGGCGCATCTGGTGCGTGAGGCGGCGCAGCGGCTGGGTGAAGACTGGGATATCGAGATCAGCGAAACCCACCACCGGATGAAAGTCGACGCGCCATCGGGCACTGCGCTGCTGCTGGGGCAGGCTGCCGCTGAAGGTCGCGGGATTGACCTGGCTGCACATTCGGTGCGCGGGCGAGACGGGATCACCGGCGCGCGCGCGTCGAGCTCCATCGGCTTTGCCAGTTTGCGCGGCGGATCGGTGGCGGGCGACCACACCGTCCAGTTTTTGGCCGACGATGAACGGATCGCACTCACTCACGTGGCCGAGAACCGCCGGATTTTTGCGCGTGGCGCAGTGCGCGCGGCGCAGTGGCTGATCGGCAAGGAACCGGGGCGCTATACGATGGAACATGTGCTGGGGCTTTAGGCTTGTCCGCGCCGGGCCGGACTGTATCGTGCCCACAACATATATCCTGAGGGGGAGATTACCATGTCCGTCACCATGACGCCCGCTGCTGAAACCGCGCGGATGATCGACAGTCTGGGGCCAGACGCCTTGGCCAAGGCGCAGGCCTATACCACCGGCAACCAATGGCTGCTGCTGGCTGGGGTGGTGGTCTCGGTCCTGATTGCGTGGGTCATGGTGCGGTTCAAGCTGCTTGACCGGGTGGCAGCTCAGCTCACCGGGCGCAAATGGGCCCTTGCCACGTTTCTGGTCAGCGCGGCCTTTCTGGCGATTTCGAGTCTGCTGGAACTGCCCTGGACGCTCTACACCGATTGGCAGCGCCAGCATGCCTATGGCCTGTCGAAGCAGCCGCTGGGCGATTTCCTGGGGCAGTTGGCGATGAGCGAGGGGATTTCGCTGGTGCTGGGCGGGCTGTTCCTGCTCGGCATTTACGCGTTGATCCGCAAGACCGGCGCGCGCTGGTGGCTGTGGAGCGGGGGCTTTGCCGCCGTGGTCACGTTGCTGATGCTGCTGGCCGGGCCCAGCTTGATCGACCCGCTGTTCAACAAGTACCAGCCGGTTCCCGCCGGGCCAGTTCTGACCGCGCTGGAAGAAATCGCCGACGATGTCGGGATTCCGCACGACCGGATATTCATGTTCGATGGATCACGCCAGTCGGAACGGTTCACCGCCAATGTCGCCGGGATCGGCCCGACGGCGCGGATCGCGATTTCGGATGTGGCGCTAAAAAATGCCACTCTGGCCGAAGTGCGCGCGGTGACCGGGCATGAAGCCGGCCATTACAAGCTGGGCCATGTCTGGCGTTCAGCAGTGTTGCTGCCCGCCATCGCGCTGCTGTTCTTCTTCCTGTTGAACCGCCTGTTCACGCCAACTGCGCGACTGCTTGGCAGCGATGCAACGCTTGGCGAACCGCGCGGCCTGCCGGTGTTTGCTGTGGTCGGTTCGGTCCTTGGCCTGCTGCTGACCCCAGTGATGAACAGCCTGATCCGGATCGGTGAGAGCGAGGCCGATGCCTATTCGGTGCGGACGGTGAACGAGCCTGACGCCCTCGCCACGGCCTTGGTGAAAACCGCCGAATACCGCTATCCGCGCCCATCTGCGCTTGAGGAAGTGCTGTTCTACGATCACCCATCGGTCGAAAACCGGGTGATGCGGGCGATGGAATGGAAGGCGGCACATCCCAAGGTGGCCCCGCCCGTCCAATGAAGCCCAAGAAGTGAAGAAGGACCAGATCTTCGAATTTTTCCGGCGTTTGGCGGAGGATAATCCTGCGCCTGAGACTGAGCTGGAATTTGGCAATACCTATCAATTGCTGGTCGCCGTGGTGCTGTCGGCGCAGGCCACCGACGTGGGGGTCAATAAGGCCACGCGGGCGCTGTTTCGCGAAGTGAAGACGCCTGCGCAGATGGTCGCGCTGGGCGAGCATGCGCTGAAACAGCACATCAAGACCATCGGGCTGTTCAACACCAAGGCCAAGAACGTGATCGCGCTCTCTGAGATTCTGGTGCGCGATTTTGGCGGGGAGGTTCCGGCGGACCGTGATCTGTTGACCAGCCTGCCGGGGGTCGGCCGCAAGACCGCCAATGTGGTAATGAACTGCGCCTTTGGGGCCGAGACTTTTGCGGTCGATACCCATATCTTCCGGGTCGGCAACCGTACTGGCCTGGCCAAAGGCAAGACGGTGCTGGCGGTCGAAAAGGCGCTGGAAAAGAAAGTGCCGGGGCCGTTCCGGGTCGGCGCGCATCACTGGATGATCCTGCACGGCCGCTACATCTGCAAGGCCCGCACGCCGGAATGCTGGCGCTGCCCGGTGGCGGACTTGTGCGGGTTCAAGCCGAAGTCGGTGAAGAAGTAGGCCCTACTTCCTCGTCTCGTCTACAAAGTTCGAAGCATCAAGCTCCAGCCCAGCCCGCCCGGCGGCTGCGCCATGGGCTGGGGCGTGGGGGTGTTCGACGAACTCGGGCTCTTCGACTTCGAGCATCCCCTCCCACTTGGTGATCACTGAAGTGGCGACCGCGTTGCCGACTACGTTAGTGGCGGTGCGGCCCATGTCGAGGAACTGGTCAATCGCGAGGATCAGCGCCACGCCCTCAACCGGCAGGCCGAACATGGCAAGTGTGCCGGTGATGACGACCAGCGACGCGCGCGGGACAGCCGCAACGCCCTTTGAACTGATCATCAACGTCAGCAGGATCGCGATCTGGGTGCCGATGGTCAGATCAATGTTATAGGCCTGCGCGATGAAGATCGTCGCAAAGCTCATATACATCATCGAGCCATCGAGGTTGAAGCTGTAGCCCATCGGCAGCATGAAGCCCGAAATCCGCCGCGGCACGCCGAACCGGTCAAGCTGCTCGAACAGCTTGGGCAGTGCGGCCTCGCTCGATGCGGTCGAGAACGCGATCATCATCGGTTCGCGGATATAGCGGATTAGCGTCCAGATCCGGCGCCCCAGGAACAGCCCGCCGATTGACAGCAGGATCACCCATAGCAGCGCCAGCGAGAGGTAGAATTCAGTCACCAGCTCCAGATAGGTGGCGAGGATCCCCAGCCCGGTCGTAGCGACCACCTTGGCCAGCGCGCCGAACACTGCGAACGGCGCGAACCGCATGACATAGCCGGTGATCTGCAGCATCATTTCGGCCAGCGCATCGGCGGCGCGGACCAGCGGCGAGCCTTTCTCGCCCATCGCCGACAGCGCGATCCCGCAGAACAGAGAGAACACCAGGATCTGCAGGATGTTGTTGGTGGCCAGCGCATCGAACGCGTTCTTGGGGAAGATGTGCAGCACGAAGTCATAGAAATCGAGCTTGGCGACTTCGCCGACCTTCTCGGCACTGGCCGCCGAAACGTCGACCCCGACGCCGGGCTTGAACACGTTGACCATCAACAGGCCAAGCCCGATCGAGATCAGGCTGGCGGTGATAAACCACGCCAGCGCCCGCACCCCGATCCGGCCGAGCGCAGCGCTGTCGCCCATATGGGCGATGCCGACGACGATCGTCGACAGGATCAGCGGGGCGACCAGCATCTTGATCAGGCTCAGGAAAATGCTCGATAGCAGGCCAAATGTTTTGACGAAGTGGCTGTGCAGATCGCCGTCCGGCCCCTTGGGAAGGAAGGTAAAGACCAGCCAGCCCACAAAGACGCCCAGCACCATGCCGATCAGGATATAAAGTGTAAGCCGCCGATCCATGATGCCGTCCCCATTCGAATTTTTGTTATGAGTCAGCCTAACAGGCCGTCCCTGCATCTGCAATCAGCCCGCCAAAGCCGCCTTTGCCACCCGCGCGTAAATCCGCACCAATGCGTCCAGATCGGCCACCGCCACCGCCTCATCGCGCTTGTGCATGGTCGCGTTGCACAGGCCAAATTCGATCACTGGGCACAAGTCCTTCAGGAACCGCGCGTCGCTGGTTCCGCCGGTGGTGCTGGGTTCGGGGCGCAGGCCCAGTTCGGCCTCAACCGCATCGGCGATCAGCGCCGAGAACGCGCCGGGCGGGGTCAGGAATGCCTCGCCAGAGATCATTGCGCGGGCGCTGCCGCCGTGCTTCCCGGCAATCGCGCTGACCCGTTCGGCCAATTCCGCGCCGCTGTGCAGATCGTTGAAGCGGATCGAGAGCCGCGCCTGCGCCTTTGGCGGGATCACATTGGTAGCAGGATTGCCGACGGTCACATCGGTCACTTCCAGATTGCTGGGCTGGAACCAGTCGGTCCCGTCATCCAGCTTGATCGCTTTCAATTCAGCCAGCAGCGCGACCATCCGGGTGATCGGGTTATCGGCCAGATGCGGATAGGCGACGTGGCCTTCCTTGCCCTCAACGTCCAGCCAGATGTTGACCGAGCCGCGACGGCCGATTTTCATCATGTCACCCAGCCGGTTCACCGAAGTCGGTTCGCCCACCAGAATCAAGTCAGGCACTGCCGCTATGCTGCGCATATGTTCGATCAGGGCGACCGTGCCGTGGATCGCCGGGCCTTCCTCGTCCCCGGTGATGATGAAGCTGACCGTGCCTGCGTCCGGCGGAATGTCCGCCACCGCCGCTACCATCGCCGCGATCGAGCCCTTCATATCGACCGCGCCGCGGCCATATAGCAAACCGCCGCGCACTTCGGGAGCGAACGCGGCAGAGGCCCAACCTTCGCCCGGCGGGACCACATCGACGTGCCCGGCAAAGCCGAAATGGCGGCTGCCCGCTGGCCCCTGCCGGATCGCGAACAGGTTTTCGACCGGGCCATGCGGCGCATCGCCCGCGTGAAAGCGGTGGACGGCAAAGCCCAATGGTTTCAGCTGCCCTTCGAGGCAATCGAACACCAGCCCGGCGGCCGGGGTGACGCTGGGGCAAGCGATCAGGGCTTCGGCGAGTTGGAGGACGTTGCTGGTCATGGTGCGGTTGGGCATATGGTGTAACCTTGTCTCTCGCAAGCCGGAGCACTGCCATGCCCAAACTCGATCTCGATGCCATCCCGCAAACCAACGCCACCGGCTATCCGCCGCAGTACGCCGATGTGATCCAAGGCCGCTGGTATCGCCGCCTCGCCCCGGCTGCGGGCCTGAGCGATTTTGGCGTTAGCCACGTCGAGCTCAAGCCCGGTGCCTGGTCCAGTCAGCGGCACTGGCACGAGGGCGAAGACGAAGTCGTCGTGATGCTCAGCGGTGAGGCTGTGCTGGTTGACGATTCCGGCGAAACCTTGTTGCGGGCGGGCGATGTCGCGACGTTTCCCAAGAACGATGGCAATGGCCACGTGCTCCAAAACCGTTCGGATGCCCTCTGCATTTTCATCGCCATCGGAATAGACGGTGATTCAGCCTGCCACTATCCCGATATCGATATGCACCTGTTCGCCGGGGCCGAGGAGCAGAAGCGCAAGGATGGCAGCGCATTCTAGCTGCCCAGCGCTTGGTCCAGCAGGCGGGCCAGCCGCAGTCCGGCCTGACTCAGCCGCAACCGGGCATCGGGCAGGGTGGCTTCGATCGCGGTGTTGGACCACACCACCTTGTTCGGCAAGACCGCGCCGCCGCAGGGGTCGAGGCCGAACGCCCGGGTATAGACCTGCCGGGCGAGCGCCCAGCTTTCGCGACCCCAGTCAGCCTCGGTGCCGCCGTTCAGCGCGTTGCGTTCGGCCAGCGGGTAACGCCGAACCAGCGGCGGAACGGCCGAGCTGATCGCGCGTTCGGCCTGCGGCCCGTCCCACAACGCGTGGAGGTTATAGACCGGCGCTTCGCCATAAACCGCTTTCACGTCGTTGCCGCCGCGGTCATTGTTGTCGCCTGAATGCAGCGGCATATGGATGTCACCGACGAAATGGGCCAGGAAAGCCAAGGCTTCCAGCCGTTGGGCGGCGGGCAAGGTCTTGTCGGACAGGATCTGGCGGTTGCGCTCGATCTGCGCCGAAACGCAGTTCCCGCCGGCGCAATTGGCCTTGGGGTCATAAGGCTTGCAGATCGGCTCGGTCTGGTAATGCCATGCAAACGAATAGCCCCAGCGCCAGCCTGCGCTGCGCAAGCAATCGGGCCAGACCGCAGCATCGCTCAGGCTGCGGACCCGGCACGTGGCCGTGCCCAGGCCGCGTTCGTGCCGGATCAGCGCGGCGATTGCGGCGCGGGTGCGGGGCGTGACATTGGCCATCGCGATTGCCGCGGTGGTGCGGTGACCATATTCGCCCCAGGCCAGCGCGGGCCGGGGCGCCAGCAGCGCGGCCAGGCCCAGCAGGGTCAGCAGGATTCGGATCACGTCCCCGCCTTCTTGGGCTCTTCAAACTGCTCGATCACATAGTCCTCAGCCTCGGCCGCTTCGATCCAGCTTTGCATCCATTCGTGGGTCCAGACCGCTTCCATATAGGCGACCGCAAAGCCGGGCACGCCGACGCCATAGGTCATGAACCGGCTGACCACCGGCGCATAGATGATGTCGGCCGCGCAGAAGGTGCCGAACAGGAAGGGGCCACCTTTGCCGAACCGGGCCCGCGCTTCGGCCCACAGCGTCAGGATGCGGATGATATCACCGCGCGCCGCTTCGCTGATTTCCCAATCCTCGACCCGGCGGCGGGCGTTCATCGGGCATTCGGTGCGCAAGGCCAGATAGCTCGAATGCATTTCGGCAACCATCGAGCGGGCAAAGGCGCGGGCGTCGTCTTCCTTGGGCCAGAACCGTTCGCGCCCGACCTTGTCGGACAGGTATTCGATGATCGCCAGACTGTCCCAGACCACCGCATCGCCATCCCACAGCACCGGCACTTTGCCAGAGCTTGGCTCGATCCCCTCGGTCTGCTTTTTGCGGGCGTCCCAGTCGTCACCGTAAAGCGGGACCTGAATTTCCTCAAAATGCAGCCCCGATTGCTTGGCCGCCAGCCAGCCGCGCAGCGACCAGCTGGAATAGTTCTTGTTGCCGATGATCAGTTTCATGCCAGTGCGCCGCTCCTTGCGCGGGCCTAACTGTTCAGCTTTGCCCTGTCGAGCCTGAACAACCTGACAAATTGCACAGTGTCCATCGCGCAGAAAAGGAACCCCGCCACGTACCGGGCACAGCGCCACCGGCAGGGTGCATTCCCCGCCAATGATGTGGGCACCTGGCACGCGCGGCGGGGCAGGGGGGCGGCGGCGGATCATCGCGCGACGGTGCCCGATTGGCGCTTGTGTAGGAAAGCCGAAAATGCCTTTATGGCGGGCATGACCATACGCCCTTTTCATCTCGCCTTCCCCGTCCGCGATCTGGCCGAGGCGCGCGCCTTTTGGGGCGGAGTAATCGGCTGCCCAGAAGGGCGATCATCGGATCAATGGATTGATTTCGATTTCTATGGCCACCAGATTGTCGCGCACTGCACCGGGCAAAGCGCTGGTGACGCTGGCAACAATCCGGTCGATGGCCACGGCGTGCCGGTACCGCATTTCGGGATCGTGCTGGAACTGGCCGATTGGCAGGCCTTGGCCGACCGGCTGAAGGCAGCCGGGGTCAAGTTTGAAATCGAACCCTATGTCCGCTTCAAAGGACAGAGCGGCGAGCAGGCGACGATGTTCTTCCGCGATCCCAGCGGCAATGCGATCGAAATGAAAGCCTTTGCCGATCTGGGGCAGTTGTTCGCGCGCTGATAATGCCAGAAAACAAGGATCGACCGATGCGAAAATCACCTCTGTTGCTGGCCCTTGCCGTGATCCCGGGCTTCGCCGTGGCGGCGGCTGAACCGGGTCGGGTTTCCATCTGCGCGCTGCTGACCCAGACCGCCGGGGAATGGAGCGGCCAGCTGCAATACCGCGACTATCAGTCCAACCAGTGGGAGGGATTGCCGGTCAAGGTCCGGATCGCGGTGCAGCCTGACGGGGTGACGATGATCCGCACCGCCGAATTTGATGATGGCCCGCAGACCGGACTGGTCTGGATTACCACGATCAGCCAGCTCGACACCGCCGGTAAGATCGAGAGCTATGCCCAGTTTCGCAAGGGCCGCGCAGTCGATTCGGGAACCGCCACGTTGGCGATGCCCAGCGCGGCCCGCGATCCGCAGCACTGGACCATTGTGGCAACGCAGACTCGCCGCGATGGGAACGGCATGGCGCAGGTCCGCGAAACCACCACCCGCGACGGCGCCAACATGGTCACGCTGAAAGAGGTCAATCCGCTTGACGACGGCAAGGATGAATGGCTGCCGCGCAACCGTTTGATCCTCAACCAGATTGCACCCTAGGCGGCTTATCCGGCGCGCGATGACTGACGCAAAGTTGCCGCCATCATGCCGCCGGACTGTCGGCAAAGCGTCATGCTGCATTAGCGAGATTGGCATCGGGCGGTAACACGCGCGGCCTAATCGCACCCCTGCATTCAACGCAATCAGGGGTTCTCCATGCGCCAATTCGCCGTCTACCTGCTCGCCTCCGCCGCCTTTCTGCCGCACGCCGCGATGGCAGACGAAACGCCCGCCGATACTGCTGCCGAATCCGCCGCAGCCGCTGAAACCGAAGCCGATGGCGGCGAAATTGTCGTGTTCGGCAAAGGCGAAACCAAGCAGGTTCAGGAAGTAAAGCAGCGCGATATCGGCCTGTTGCTGCCGGGGACCAGCCCAATCCGCGCGATCGAAAAGCTGCCCAGCGTCAACGTCCAGTCGGCTGACGCCTTTGGCAACTATGAATGGTCGACCCGGGTTACGATCCGCAGCTTCAACCAGAACCAGCTGGGCTTCAACTTTGAC
>JANMHL010000025.1:0-6689 GCA_031375125.1 Novosphingobium sp.
GATGCGCAAACCACTGGGGATGATCGGCGCAGCGCTGGCATTGGCGCTGGCCGCCAGCCCCGCCTTGGCCGACAAGGCGATGGACCGGATGATGGCGGGCGAGAGCTTTCTGCAGGGCAAGGATCTGGAAAAGGCGATTAAAAGGGCGGAGGAGCATCCGCTCGGCTCGGCCAAGAACCCGGTCCGGACCACCATGCCGCAGGGTCAGCGGTTGTACCTGTCCCGCCTGCGCTGTAGCGATGGCCAGGCACCGCGCTATTACCGCGCCGGCAATGTCGGGCCGGGACCGTTCGGCAATATCGTCGATCTGTACAAAGTATCCTGCCCCGGCGCGCAGCCGCTGGAAAGCGACGTCTACATGGATATGTACCACGGCGGGTTCATCGAAAGTCGGATCGTGCCGGGTTTTGCCGACGGCACGCCTAAGGCTGAGGCGGCCCCGGTAAAAGACCCGACTGGCTAACTGGCCAGCCGCAGTCCCTCGACTTGCGGTGCCGATGGTTTGGGCTGATCGAGCCAGATCCCGCGGGTGTCGTAGACCGCCTTATCGGCGCGTTCGGCCAAGGGCACAGCTTTGAAGGCATCGTGATCGACCAGCACGATCAGCACGCTGCAAGTTTCCAGCGCGGTGTCGATGTCGATCAGTTCGGCTTGGCTGCCGTCAAATTCACGCGGCAAGTCAGCGGCATAGGGCTCGACAATCTTGATCCGGCTGCCGAATTTGCGGGCCAGCCGTGCAGCGACGGCGCGGGCCGGGCTTTCGCGGAAATCGTCGATATTGGCTTTGAACGCTAGGCCAAGGCAGGCCACGTCGGCGCCGGGGTTGGCCTCGATCAGGGCCTCAGCGCGGGCGATCACGTGGTGGATCTTGCCATCGTTGACGCCGCGGGCGGTGCGGATCAGCGGGGTGTCTTCGGGCGCGCCGTGGACGATAAACCACGGGTCAACCGCGATGCAGTGCCCGCCGACGCCCGGACCCGGGGTCAGGATATTGACGCGCGGATGGCGGTTGGCCAGCCGGATCACTTCCCACACGTCCAGCCCCATTTTGTCAGCAACGATGCTGAGTTCGTTGGCAAAGGCGATGTTGACGTCGCGATAAGCGTTTTCGACCAGCTTGGTCATTTCGGCGCTGCGGGCATCGGTGGTGATGCAGGTGCCACGCACGAACCGCTTGTAAAACGCCAACGCCTTGCGGGCGCAGCGCGGCGTAATCCCGCCAATCGAACGATCGTTGTTGGTCAATTCTTCGAGGATTTTGCCAGGCAGAACGCGCTCTGGACAGTACGAAATTGAGACATCGGGGGTTTCGCCAGTCAGGCCGGGGCACTTTAGATCGGGCCGGGTCTTGGCGATCAGATCGCGCAGTGCCTCAGTCGTGCCAACCGGGCTGGTCGATTCAAGGATCACGCAGTCGCCGACCTTCAGCACTTTGGCGACAGCTTCGCCAGCGGCGAGGACGTAGGAAATATCGGGAGCGTGATCGGCGTCGAACGGGGTCGGCACGGCGATGATGAACACATCGGCCGGGGCCATCCGGGTCGAGGCCTTGAGCAAGCCGCGAGCGACTACGCCCTGAACCAGTCCGTCGAGATCGACTTCTTCGATATGGATTTCGCCGCGGTTGATCGTATCGACCACCGATTGCGTGACATCAATCCCCAGCACCTGGCAGCCCGCGCGGGCTACGATGGCGGCGGTTGGCAATCCGATATAGCCAAGGCCGACGACACAGACCGAGGGTTTAACGTCCGATTTCATTTCCAAGTCGCTCCACGATCCGGCGCGCGGTGTGCCCGTCCCCGAAAGGATTATGGGCCCGTGCCATTGCTTCGTAGGCCGTCTTATCGTCGAGAAGTTTGAATATTTCGGTAACGATAACCGCAGTTTCGGTGCCGACCAGCTTGGCCGTGCCCGCCGCGATGCCCTCTGGCCGTTCGGTCGTCTCCCGCATCACCAGCACCGGCTTGCCCAGCGCAGGTGCCTCTTCCTGCACCCCGCCGCTGTCGGTCAGCATGATGTCTGAGATCGCGATCAGGTGCGCGAAATGCGGGTAATCGAGCGGCTCGATCAGCGCGACATTGTCCAGCCCGTCCAGCGCCGCGCCCATCACTTTGCGGACATTGGGGTTGAGGTGGACCGGAAAGATCACCGCCACGTCTGGCCGCGCGGCGATCTGGCGGATTGCTTCGGCAATCGCCTCCATCCCGCCACCGAAGTTTTCGCGGCGGTGACTGGTAACACCGATGATCCGCTTGCCCGCAAACCGTGCTTTGAGTTCGTCGAGCCCTTGGGCGAGCGAGGGATCAGCGGCGATCCGCGCAGATACCCAATGCAGCGCATCAATCACGGTATTGCCGGTGACCATTACCCGGTCCGCGGGGACGTTTTCGGCCAACAGTGCGGCCTGCGATACCGTGGTCGGGGCGAAGTGCAGGCTGGCGATTGAGCCGATGATCTTGCGGTTCACCTCCTCTGGCCAGGGGTGATAGATATTGCCGCTGCGCAAACCGGCCTCGACATGATCGACCGGAATCTGGCGGTAATAGGCAGCCAGCGCTCCGGTCATCGCAGTGGCGGTATCGCCCTGGACGATGACCCGGTCAGGCTTTTCAAGGTCCATCACCCGGCCCAGTTCGGTCAGCAACGCGGCGGTCAGCCCGTCGAGCGTCTGATCGGGCTTCATCAAGTCGAGATCGTGATCGGGCACCAGCCCGGCAATCTCCAGCACCTGATCGAGCATCTGGCGGTGCTGCGCCGAAACGCAGACCACCGGGGTAAAGCGCGGATCATCGCGCAAGGCTGCGACCACCGGGAACAGCTTGATGGCTTCGGGACGGGTTCCGAACACGACGAGGATCTTGGCAGGCTGGCTCATGGAAAAATGCCCTACCAGCGATGGGTTAACCATGAAATAAGGCGCAGGCTGTAGCAGGACCAAACGTTACAGGAGTTTTCATGCGCGTTCTGGTTACCGGCGCTGCCGGATTTATTGGCTTTTGCCTCGCCCAGCAGCTGCTGGCGCGCGGGGATATCGTGATCGGGGTCGATAACCTCAACGATTACTATCAGGTCAGTCTGAAGCGCGACCGGGTGGCGGCGCTGGCGGCGGCGGGCGGCAATCGCTTTACGTTCCACACGCTCGATTTTTCGGACATGGGCGCGCTCAACGCCGCGCTCGATGGCACGCAGATCGACCGGGTGGTGCATCTGGGCGCGCAGGCCGGGGTGCGCTATTCGATCGACAATCCGCAAGCCTATGTCGCATCGAACCTGGCGGGCCACGTCAACCTGCTCGAACTCGCCCGCCACCGGCAGGTGGAACATATGGTCTATGCCAGTTCCAGTTCGGTCTACGGCGGCAATGCCAAGTTGCCGTTCGCGGTGGAGGACCGGGTCGATCACCCCGTCTCGCTCTATGCCGCGACCAAGCGCGCCGACGAATTGATGAGCGAAACCTATGCCCACCTGTTCCGCCTGCCGCTGACTGGCCTGCGGTTTTTCACCGTCTATGGCCCGTGGGGGCGGCCCGACATGATGCTGTGGAATTTCACCCGGCGGATATTGGCCGGCGAGCCGATCCCGCTGTTCAACAACGGCGATATGTACCGCGATTTCACCTATATCGACGATATCGTCGCTGGCGTGATAGCCTGCCTCGACAGCGCGCCTGCTGATGACGGCGCGGAGAAGGCGGGCGGATCGATCAAGCCCCACGCGCTCTACAACATCGGCAACAACCGCAGCGAAGCGCTGATGAAAGTGGTTGGCCTGCTGGAGGACGCCTGCGGCAAGAAGGCGAAGCTCGAAATGCTGCCGATGCAGCCGGGTGACGTGCACAAGACCTATGCCGATATCAGCGCCATCCAGCGCGATCTGGGCTATGCCCCCACCACCAGCATCGAAGTCGGTGTCCCCAGCTTTGTGCGCTGGTACCGGGAATATCACGGGGTTTAGCGGCCCAAATTATCATCGTCATTGCGAGCGTAGCGAAGCAATCCAGAGCGGCTTATGCGACTCTGGATTGCTTCGCTACGCTCGCAATGACGAACTGGGGGATTGGGCGCAGAGTGGCGCTTGCCGCACAGCCCATGCGACGGCATGACCATGACATGGCGATTCTTTCAGACAAGTGGATCCGCACCCAGGCGCTTGAGCATGGGATGATCGAGCCGTTCGTTGAGGCCCAGCGCCGCGACGGCTGCATTTCCTATGGATTGTCGTCCTATGGCTATGATGCGCGGGTGGCAGAGGACTTCAAGATCTTCACCAACGTCAATTCCTCAGTGGTCGATCCCAAGAACTTCGATCCCGACAGCTTCGTCGACCGCACCACCGACGTCTGCGTGATCCCGCCCAACAGCTTTGCGCTGGCCCGGACGGTCGAATATTTCCGCGTGCCGCGCGATGTGCTGGTGATTTGCCTCGGCAAAAGCACTTATGCGCGCTGCGGGATCATCGTCAACGTCACCCCGCTGGAGCCGGGCTGGGAAGGCCACGTGACGCTGGAATTTTCCAACACCACGCCGCTGCCCGCCAAGATCTATGCCAACGAAGGTGCCTGCCAGTTCCTGTTTCTGCAGGGCAACGAGCCGTGCGGAACCAGCTATGCTGACCGGGCCGGGAAATACATGGGCCAGCGCGGAGTGACGTTGCCCAAGCTGTGAGGGGACTGCGCGATGGAAACGCCGATGTTCGATCAATGGCGTTCGCGCTCGCCGCATTATGACGAGAGCCATGAGGCGGTTTGCGATACCGTTCGGGCCTTCGTTTCCCGTGAGATCACCCCGCATGTTGATGCGTGGGAAGCAGCGGGCGAACTGCCGCGCGCGTTGCACCGCAAGGCTGCGGAAGCTGGCATTCTCGGCCTCAACTATCCTGAGGAGTTTGGCGGTACTGGCACCGCGTTCAACCTGTTCCACGGACTGGTTCAAACTGAGGAACTGGCCCGGCCCGGGGCGGGCGGGATTTGCGCCTCGCTGATGACCCACGGGATTGGCCTGCCGCCAATCCTGGCGATGGGTAGCGACGCGCTGAAACGCCGGATCGCGCCGGATGTGCTGGCGGGCGAGAAGATCATCTGCCTTGGTATCACTGAACCGGGCGGCGGATCGGATGTTGCGAACCTCAAAACCCGGGCGGAGCGCAAGGGCGCCAGCTATGTGGTCAACGGGGCCAAGACGCTGATCACCTCGGGGGTGCGGGCCGACTATATCACGCTGGCGGTCCGCACCGGCGGGCCAGGGATCGGCGGCGTATCGCTGCTGCTGGTTGAGACGAACCGCCCCGGTGTATCGCGCACCGCGCTGGCCAAGATGGGCTGGCATTCCAGCGATACCGCGACGATCCATTTCGATGATGTCGAAGTTCCGGCGGAGAACCTGATCGGGCCAGAAAATGGCGGGTTCGGCGGGATCATGCGCAATTTTAACGGCGAGCGATTGGGGATGAGCCAACAGGCCAACGCCTTTGCCCGGATCTGTTTTGAAGATGCGCTGGATTGGGCGCGCGGGCGCGAAACCTTCGGCAAGCCGCTCATCACCAACCAAGTGATCCGTCACAAGCTGGCCGATATGGTGCGGCGGATTCAGGCGACGCAAGCCTGGATCGATCACTGCGCCTGGTGCGTCTTGAACGACAAGGCCTTCCCCGGTGACTTCGCGCTGCTCAAGGTCCAAGCCACCCAGACGATGGAATTCTGCGCGCGCGAGGCCTGCCAAATCCTTGGCGGGGCTAGCTTCGTTCGGGGCAGCCGGATCGAGCGGATTTACCGCGAGGTCCGGGTCATGGCGATCGGCGGTGGCAGCGAAGAGATCATGTTTGATCTGGCCAGTCGGCAGTACCGGTTCTAATTTCCAGCTTGCCGTAACGTCCGCCGAAATCCGTTCGACATCACAGTCGGTTTGTGGCCTTCTCCCTGCGATTCCGAACCAAAGATTCGGACCTGAGGAGAGTTTACCATGACCGCCAAGGCAGACCGCCCCTATGATATCGTCGTTTACGGCGCGACCGGTTATACTGGACGGCTGGTCGCGGAGTATCTGGCCGATCACTACAAAGGCGCTGATAACCATGGGGGTCCGATCTGGGCCATGTCCGGGCGCAGCGCGGACAAATTGGCCGAAGTGCGCGACCTGATTGGAGCGCCGAAGGACACCCCGCTGATCGTCGCCAATTCGGACGATCCCGCATCTATGGCGGCATTGGCCGATAGCGCGCGGGTGATTGTCACCACGGTTGGGCCCTATCAGCTCTATGGCGAACCGCTACTGAAGGCCTGCGTTGAGGCCGGGACCGACTATGCCGATTTGTGCGGCGAGCCGGGCTGGATGCGCCAGATGATTGACCTCTATCACGATGCGGCCAAGGCATCGGGCGCACGGATTGCGTTCTCATCGGGGTTTGATTCGATCCCGTTCGATCTGGGCGTGCTGATGCTCCAGCACGAAGCCAAAGCCCGCCACGGCAGCCCCGCGCCGCGGGTCAAGGGCCGGGTCCGGGGGATGCAAGGGACGTTCTCTGGCGGAACCGCCGCCAGCTTGACCGAGACGATGAAAGCGGTCGCCAAGAACCCGTCGCTGATCAAGATCCTGCAAAGCTCGTTTGGGCTGACCCCCGGCTTTGAAGGGCCATCACAGCCGCTGGGGTTGATGCCCGAATATGAAGAAAGCGTCGGCAAATGGGCCGCG
>JANMHL010000041.1:0-4270 GCA_031375125.1 Novosphingobium sp.
ATAGACGTTGAGCTCGCTCGGCGCCTCGCTGCCCGAAACGATCTGAAATTCCAGCGCCACGCCATCTACCACGCGGGTGTCGCCAGTGCGCTCGATTGTGTCGGTTGGCGCAATCAAGGTGATTTCGCCGCCCGATACGCCAGTGCCGATGCCAGAGCCCATCTGGCCTTGCGGGCCGGGGGATAGCACAACGCCGAACTGGTAATTGGCCCGGCGGCCCATCGCTGCCCCGGCCATGACGTTTTCGGACGCCGTTTCCTCCATGAACTTACCCGGAGCGATGATTGCGGTCTTGCCGGATTTGACATCGGTTTCGTTGACCACGCCGCGCACCCCGCCAAAGTGATCGGCGTGGCTGTGGCTGTAAATCACCGCTACCACCGGGCGCGGACCGAGCTTGGCATTGACCAACTCCATCGCCGCAGCGGCGGTTTCGCGGGTGGTCAGCGGGTCGATCACGATCCACCCGGTTGCGCCGCGAACAATGGTCATGTTCGAGACATCGAACCCGCGCACCTGGTAAACTCCGTCGCTCACTTCAAACAGCCCGTGCTGCTTAAGGATACCCATCTCGCGCCACAGTGATGGGTTGACCGAGGCTGGGGCGGGGCCGCTGACGAAATCGTATCCGGCCAGGTTCCAGACCGGCTTGCCAGCTTTGCTGCGGATCAAGGGATCAGTCAGCGTCGCCAGAAAACCGCGTTTGGCAAATTCGGCGTCGCGACCGTCTTCGGGTGGCAAGGACTTGGCCGCTTCCTGCTGGGCTGCTGCCGTTAAAGCGCTGGCCGGTTTGGGCTGAAGTGCTGGGTCGGTTGGCGCAGCGGCAGGCTGGGCGAGGGCTGCAGTACTGCTCAGCAGGCAGGCAAACGCGGCAAGGCGCAGGGCGGGGCGGGGCATGGGCAGGTCTCCTCTTCTCCGCCGCGCAGGATGCGGGGCCGATAGGCCTGGTGCAAGTGGTAATCCGCGATCAGTGGCTTCCAGTGCCCGGCTGCGCTAGGTTGGCCAGGTGTCAGAAACTCCCGCTCCATCGCCGCCCGCACCGTTTATTGTCACTGGCGAATTACCGGTCGATATCTTTTCCTGGGCCAATGGCCTGCGGACCGAACACTTTCCGCCGGAGCGCAACGTGCTGAAGGCCCATGTCACGCTGTTCCATTCCTTCGCGCCGTCGCTGCGCGATGAACTGCCACGGTTCCTGACCCGGATGGCGGGCGAGTTCGCGCCGCCGGCTGCGGAACTGACCGGGCTGATGGATCTGGGCGGCGGCACTGCGCTTGCGATCCGCAGCCCCGGCTTGCTGGCTGTGCGGGAACTGATCGCCGATCACTTCTGGGATATGCTGACCAAACAGGATCAGGGCGGCAAGAAACTGCACATCACGATCCAGAACAAGGTTTCGCGGGCCGAGGCGCTGGCGCTGCAGGCCGAGCTTGGCCCGCGCCTGTTGCCGCGCCGATTTGCCTTCACTGGCCTTGGATTGCACCTCTATCGTGGCCCGCATTGGGAAGCGGTGAACACCTGGAAGTTCAGGGGCAAACACAGCGCTTGACCGGGGCCAAGGCGCACCTTATGAGCGCCGCCTGCCCCCGGTGCTGCCGGGCGTTGCCATGGTATGGCGGAGTAGCTCAGCTGGTTAGAGCAGCGGAATCATAATCCGCGTGTCGGGGGTTCGAGTCCCTCCTCCGCTACCATCACCCAAATCCCGATCATTGTTATTGCCAGTTGTCAGCCTGTGAAGTCTCACCGTCCCTCGGGCGTAAAGGTCGCGACCAGATCGAACCGGTCGCCGCGGAATGTCTGGCAGACATAGGTCACCGGCGCGCCAGTCCGCCAGGTCCAGCGTTCGACCAGCAGGCACGGCGTACCGCGCGCAATGCCGAGGTGCGCGGCAACTTCGCTGCTGGCACCAATCGCACTGATCCGGTGGCGGGCCTGGGTCCACGGGACCGATTCAATCAGCCACGAACTGGGCGATTGCGCGGTGAAATCCGCCTCGCGCGCTTCGGGCACGCTGGTCAGGCTGATCAGCCGGTCTTCATGGGCGAACGGGCCGTCTTGGCCGTGATGTATACCGGTCAGGTGGCGCAGGCTGGTGCCGGGCACGAAGTTGCCGCTCACCCCATCTTCGCTGGAGATCGTCGATGTCAGCAGGGCGAACCGGTAGCTGCCGGTGCGTTCGGCAATCGCTTTGCCGATGTCGGGAATGTCGAGCACGGCGGAATGAACGTGCGGATAGGCCACAAAAGTTCCTGCCTTGCGCCGCCGCTCAATCAGCCCGGCGCGGACCAGCGCGGTCAGTGCCTTGCCCACCGTGGCCCGAGCGCAGCCATAGTGGGCGACAAGTTCGTGCTCGAACGGGATGCGGTGACCGGGCTTCCATTCGCCCGAGGCGATCCGGGCTTCGATCTCTGCACCAATGCGTTCGGCGATCTTCATGCCGCCATGATCCGGTCCACAACTTTCAAGTAGCGCGCAGTTATCGCCGCGCTATCGCGATGCAGCCCGCCCGATACCACTTGCCGCCCGCGCTTCCAGACGCTGTCGATGCACCCGCCACGCGCTGCGAAAATCCAGTTGTCGAGCCATTGATCGCCGCTACGGCCATGCAGCGCGGGATGGGCGGAGTTGAGCGTCACAAAGTCCGCCGGGTGGCCCACGGCCAGCCCCGGCGCCATCCCCATCGCTTGCGCGCCGCCCGCCAGAGTCGCCTCAAACAAGCGCCGCGCGACCGAGGGAAAGGCTTCGCTGGCCAGCACGTTGCGGGCCTGATGCGCCAGCCGCTGGCTATATTCCAGTCCGCGCAATTCCTGCGCCGGGTCGATCAGGATGTTGGAATCGGTGCCAGTACCAATCCGTCCGCCCGCTGCCAGATAGCGCAGCGACGGGAAAATTCCGTCGCCCAGATTGGCTTCGGTGATCGGGCACAGTCCGGCAACCGCGCCGCTGGCGGCCAGAGCGTCGGTCTCGGCGTCGGTCAGGTGGGTGGCGTGGATCAGGCACCAGCGTTCATCCAATCCGGCATGATCGAGCAGCCATTCGACCGGGCGCTGACCGGAAAAAGCCAGGCTGTCCGCCACTTCCTTTTGCTGTTCGGCGGCGTGGATGTGGATCGGGCTTTGCGGGTGCAGCGCGGTCAAAGCGGCCAGTTCGTCCGGCGTCACCGCACGCAGGCTGTGCGGGGCAATGCCAAGCTGGTCGCCGGGTGAAAGCAATGCCGGGCAAGCCTCCAACAATCGCGCGAAACTGTCGAGGCTGTGAATGAAACGGCGTTGACCATGATTGGGCGCCGCTCCGCCAAAATTGCTGTGGGCGTAGAACACCGGCAACAGGGTCAGTCCGATCCCGGTGGCGCGGGCGGCAGCGGCGATCCGCAGGGCCATTTCGGCCGGGTTTGCATAGGCCCGGCCGTCGGTGTCGCCATGCAGATAGTGGAATTCACCAACGTGCGTGTAGCCAGTTTCCAGCATTTCGGCATAGGCCATCGCCGCGACGGCTTCCATATCGTCGGGGTTCAGCCGGTCGAGGAAGCGGTACATAACCTCGCGCCAGCTCCAGAAATTGTCGTCGCTGTTGGCGTTCGTCCCATAGCCGCGATGTTCGGCCAATCCTGCCATCCCGCGTTGAAAGGCGTGGCTGTGGACATTTGCGAGGCCGGGCAGGGTGATCTGCAACATTTCGTCTGCTGTGCCAGCCGCAACGCCGGCTTCAACCGATGCTGATCCCTATAAGGATACGGCCGGTCCAGCAATCAATCCGATGATCAAGGTTATCAACATTGTAGCGCTCTTGATCGTTTCGCTGCTTGTTGGGTAGGGAGAATATGGAAGCGATCAACCTTCAGCTCTCAGCACCGCGCTAATTGCTGAACGCTGACGGCTGAGAGCTAAAGACTAAGGCTGTTTCATGTTTCTTTGCTTGTCTTGACGGCTAAAAGAATCATGGAGTAAGGTGACCGTACGGGATCACGCTGGTGGCTGATCCACGAGAGTTTCCCAGAATCACGGGAGATGCTCGGATGGAGAAACAAGAGCGTAAGCAAGAGCCCAGGCGAGAGCCGCAGGGGAAGGACGACGTCAAGGCCAACCCGAAGGTCATCGAAGCCGGCAAGAAGATGAAAGAGGACATCGATAAGCTGGTCGATGAAATCGACGACGTGCTCGAAACGAACGCAGAAGAATTCGTCAAGAACTACGTACAAAAAGGGGGGGAGTAGTCCCAGTAGTCTGGTGGACCTACTCCCTCCTGTTCCTTCCTCCTCATCACACTCCGG
>JANMHL010000073.1:0-2001 GCA_031375125.1 Novosphingobium sp.
CTGCGAACAGCGTCTCGATCTGGTGGCGTTCTTCAAGGCTCAGCTCTGGCCGCCAGACATCGAAGATCAGCACCAACCGGTCGGCGTCGCTGTCATTCCAGGCTTCATGCTCAACCGAATCGTCGAACACCAGCAATTCTCCCACTCGCCATTCGCGAGTCTCTGCGCCGACCCGAAAACCGCAACCCGGCGGCACAATCAGGGGAAGGTGGCAGACGAAGCGGCAGTTGACCATCCCGGTGTGCGCGGGGATTTTGGAATGCGGCCGCAGCAGTGAGAACATCACCGAAGGCGCGCGCGATCCGATCCGGCAAAGCGGGGCGTTATCGTGCAGCGTGTGAAAACTGACCGGGCAACGCGCAATCCGGTCCGGGATCGCCTGACCCATGTCGGTCAGATAATGGGTCGACCAGTCGGGGTTCTCCAGCAACCCGTGAACATCGCCCTGCGGCCGATCACTGGTTTGCTGCAGATAGGGTTTGAAGGTGCCGTCCGCTGCCAGCAAGCCCTGCGCTTCGGTCAGGATCGCCGGGGTCGCAGCCTCCACCGCCGCGCGCCAGTCATAGGCTGATGGATCGACAAAGTGGACCAGCGGTAAGTCGGGATGGAAATAGGTGGTGGGCAGCTGCGGGAACGGCGAAAACACCGGATCGCGTTGGCGGCGGCCTTGCATGATTTCCAGCGCCTTCTGAAACCGCGGATGGCGCTGCGCTTCGCCCAGTCCGGCCCGCTCCAGCCCTTCGCGCAGGTGCACCCCGAACTGGTTGTCGAGCCAGACCGCCGCGTCGCGGGCCCGCAGCAACTCGCTCCGGTCGATCGCCACGCCGCTGCCCGCAAGCCGCCCGACCGCGCCATAGAACGCCGCCGAGGCCCGGAAATCACGCGCCAGCATCCGGTGATCGGCTTTGGCCAGAGTGGCGAGGATGTCATCACGCCGCGCCGCCAACCGCGCGTCGGCCTCAGACTCGCTGATCAGCGGATCGGGCTGGTCAATCGCCATGTCAATACAGCAGGAACGGCCGCGATGCTTCGCGCCAGGCCGCTTCATCTGCGCTGGCCAATGCTTCGAGATCGGACGGCATGGCGGCAGGATTATCGACCCATTCGCGCAAGGCCGGGCCGCCGTTGATCACGTCAATCGCCAGTCGCTCAAACTCATATTCATAGGGAAAATCGCGCCACAGATCGTATTCCGGATAAAGCCGCCGGATTGCCTTGAAGGCCAGCGCTTGCAGCCGCCAGGGCTGGAACGCGTTGTGATCATAGAACTTAACCTCGGCATGGATCATCAGACCGTTGCACAGCTGCCCGGCGTGTTTGTGAAAAGTTGGCGTGAACCAACATTCGCGGATTGCGCAGCCCGCCAGCCAGTCTGGAGCGAAGCGGCGCATCTCGTCCAAGACCGCTTTAGCATCAAGATCGGGCGCGCCAAACAGCACTTCCAAAGCCCGCGTGGTCCCCCGCCCTTCGCTCAACGTTGCGCCCTCAAGCATCACGGTCCCGGCATAAGCCCGGGCCATGTTGACGTTCGCAGCATTGGGGCTGGGATTGATCCAGACCCGGCTTTCGGGCCAGCCAAAGCCGGGGCCTTCTGGCTCCCACCCTTCCATCGTGATAACGCGGTACGGCACATCGAGATCGTTCTCGGCGATGAACCATGCTCCCATTTCGCCCAGCGTCAGTCCGTGGCGCATCGGCATTGGCCCGGCGCCAACAAAACTCTCTTGCCCCGGCAGCAGCAGCGTTCCTTCGACCGGGCGGCCGGCGGGATTGGGCCGGTCGAGCACCCACACTTCCTTGCCGGTGCCCGATGCGGCCTCCAGCAGGTAGAGCAGCGTGGTGACAAAGGTGTAGATCCGGCAGCCAAGGTCTTGCAGGTCAAACAGGAACACATCGGCGGTGCTCATCATCTGGCCGCTGGGACGGCGCACCTGACCGTAAAGGCTGAACACCGGGATGCCGTAGGCCGGGTCAACCTCGTCCTCGGTTTCGACCATGTTG
>JANMHL010000093.1:0-4385 GCA_031375125.1 Novosphingobium sp.
CAGGCCATTGATCATCCCCCCCCAACTGGGCATCCACAGCACCACCGAGAACACCATCCCCAGCGTCTGCGCCCAATCGGGCAGCGCGGTATAATGCAGATGGTGCGGACCAGCCCAGATGTAGAGAAAGATCAGCGACCAGAAGTGGACGATCGACAGCCGGTAACTGTAAATTGGCCGCTCGGCCTGCTTGGGCACGAAGTAATACATCATCGCCAGAAACGGTATGGTCAGGAAGAATGCGACGGCATTGTGGCCATACCACCACTGCACAAGCGCATCCTGAACACCGGCGAAGGCCGAATAGGAACGCGATCCGAACGGCGATACCGGAATCGCCAGATTGTTGACGATATGCAGCATCGCGATGGTGATGATGAAAGACAGGTAGAACCAGTTGGCGACATAGATATGCGGCTCGCTGCGCTTGACCAGCGTCATCACAAACACCGCCAGATAGGCCACCCAGACCAGCGTCAACCACAGATCGACATACCATTCCGGCTCGGCATATTCCCTGCTCTGGGTGATCCCCATGACATAGCCGGTTGCGGCCAGCACGATGAACAGCTGGTATCCCCAGAACACGAACCGAGCGAGGCCAGGCAAAGCCAGCCTAGCGCGGCAGGTCCGCTGGACGACATAAAAGCTGGTCGAGATCAGCGCGGTCCCGCCAAAGGCAAAGATCACCGCCGAGGTGTGCAGCGGCCGCAGCCGCCCGAAGGTGGTATATTCGATCCCCATGTTGAGCACCGGGAAGGCCAGTTCAAGCGCGATGAACAGCCCGACCAGAAACCCGGCGCAGCCCCAAAAGGTCGTCAGGATCACCCCGGCCCGGATCAAGTCATCGTCATATTGGCTTTGATTGATCGCCGGTTTCAAACCGGCCGCAGCCAGTTTGTAATCGGTGTTGCGCAAATTGATCACCAGCCCGGCGGTCGCCGCCAAAGCAAAGATCGCCATGTGCACCGCAAACGGCCCATCGACAGCGTTCACCAACATCACAAGCGCGGCCAAAAGTGCAACCAGCCACCAGCCAGCGCGTGCTACTAAGGAATCCATTGGCCGCTTCCCCTCGTTAACGGTTTAAATCAGCACAACTTGAATAGGCTGATATTGTTCCCTTTTGCCGGGTCGCCGCACTGCGGCATTGACCCTGATCAAATTGCCGGTCTGAATCCGATTATTCCCCGAAAACCGTCAAAAATTGCGCGGGATCAATGATTGTGACTTCAGCCTGGGTGATTGCAGCCACGACGCCGCAACAACCCTGGGCTGGATCGGCCAGCCGCTGCGGCGCGCAATGAGGGATTTATGAACAAGCTAACCTTCGCCGCAGCCCTTGCGGCCGCAACCATGCTGTCCAGCCCGGCTCTGGCCGGTGACGCCGACGGTAAAATTCAGGTCAAGTTGCTGGCCACCGCCGTCTTGCCCGATGGCAAGATTACCGCGCTGGATAACAACGCGATCGGCCTCCCGGCTGGCAGCCAGACCTATGCCAATGACAATGTCGTACCGACCGTAGCGATTGAATACTTTGCAACGCCCAACGTTTCGGTCGAAACGATCTGCTGCCTGACCACGCATGGTGTGCGCGGCGCGGGCGCGATCTCTGGCGCGACAATCCTCGATCATGTGATGATCCTGCCAGCCACAGTCACGCTGAAGTATCACTTTAACGCCGGTGGCGGGATCAAGCCCTATGTTGGGGCGGGTCCATCGGCATTCTTCTTTATCGACGAAAAGCCCGGCGCGACGACTGCGTCGCTCGGCGGTACCCGGGTCAAGCTGGACACTCACATCGGCTTTGCCCTGCAAGCCGGGGTCGATGTTCCGCTGGGTGACAGCGGCTTTGGCGTCAGCCTCGATGGCAAGCGCTATTTCATGAACACCCGGCTTCACGTTTACAATGCGGGGGGCACCGAAGTGCTGACCACCAAGCACAAGCTTGATCCATGGGTGCTGTCAGGCGGCGTCTATTACCGCTTCTAACCGGCCTCGGCCAACAGCCCGGCGCGATCAACGATCACGACTTCGCGGCGGGAAGGCAGGTCGATCAGCCCTTCGGCCTTCAATCGGGTGAACTGGCGGCTGACGGTTTCGATCGTCAGCCCCAGTACGTCGGCCACTTGCTGGCGCGAAAATGGCAGGGCGAAGCGTTTGAGCGGCAGACCGGAAACCTCGCTGCAACCGGGCTCGACCAGTCGTTCGGACATTTCAATCAGGAAGGTCGCCAGCTTTTCGCTCGCCGATTTGCGGCCCAGCAACAGCATCCAGCGCCGGGTTCGGTCCAGTTCGGCCAGCGTGCGTTGCAGCAGCTTGTGTTCCAGACTGGGGTGTTCGCGTGCGAATGCATCGAAATCGCGACGGGAAAACACGCAAACCCGCGCCTTGGTCAGCGCGGTGACGCCATGACCCGACGTGGACCCAAACGGGCGGCCGATGAAATCGGACGGATAGACCACCCCGACGATCTGCTCTCGGCCGTCTTCGGTGCCGGTCGAAAGTTTCAGCACGCCTTCGATGACATTGGCGACAAGGACCGAATCCTCGCCCTCCCAGATCAACGATTCGCCCGGCTCCAGCGTGCGGCGGCGCGCAATCATATTGAGCGCTTCCAGCTCCTCGTCATCAAGCGACGAACAGATTGCACGGTTGCGGACAGCGCAGGTATCGCAGGCGGACATGGCATCGCATTGGCCCCCTGTCAGGCAAAGCGCAAGTCAGATGATCTCGGCCAGATCGACCAGCGCCGCCCGCAGCTTGTCGATCGCCTGTGCCTTAAGCTGGTGCACTCGCGGAACCGAAACTGTCAGCGCTTGTGCAATTTCGGCCAGATTGAGCTCTTCAACGAAGTATAGCTGCACGATCAATTGCAGCCGCTCGGGCAATTGGCCGATTGCCTCGGCCACGCTCTCGCGCAGTTCCGCATCGGCCAACAGATCAAAACTGCCGGGCCGGGCATCGGCATAGGCCAGATCGCTATCCGAATAGGCCTCATCAAGTGATTCCACCCGAACCGGCTCAGCCGCAAGCCGCAGCGCCGCCAGTTCATTCTCGCCGATCCCCAGCGCAGCGGCCAGTTCCGCCGCCGCCGGATCGCGGCCCAACTCGCCGCGCAGCCTCGTCTCAGCCTCACGCAGCAAGCGCCGCCGTTCGGCCCCGCCGCGCGACAGTGGTAACTGGCGGCGGACCAGATCGACCATCGCCCCACGCACCCGCATTTTGGCATAAGCGGCAAAGCCGTCCTCGCCCGGTCCGGCGTGGCGCTGGGCACATTCGGTCAGCGCGACCATCCCGGCCTGCATCAGGTCTTCCAGCTCAATCCCTTGCCGGCCCCCGCCGTGCATATGCCAGGCGAGCCGGCGGACCATCGGCACGAACCGGCGGATTCGTTCGGCATTATCACCGCGATAGGCGGCGGCGGGGTTGGCTCTGCTGAGGCTTTTCTGATCGTGGATCATGCAAAGGCGCTTTCGGTTTCAGGATGAGAAAGGGCGGGGAGCAGCGCGGGCGGCGGCGCTGGTGCGCCGATTACCGCGACAACCTCGATCGGCTGCGCGGGTGGCAATTCGGCGATCGAGATCACCAGCACCGACGGCGCCCGCATCCGCAGCAAGGCCGCCAGCGCCCGGCGCGCGCGCGGTTGGACCACCAGCGCCAAGGGCGGCGCTCCATTGCCGCGCTCAGCCACCAGGGCAGCAACATATTCGCCGATATTGCGGGCCAGATCCGGCTCGATCACCGGCTGGCCGGTGACGGGATCGCTCAGCCCCTGAACAATCGCCGCCTCAAGCTGGGCATCGAGCGTCAGCACCGGTAGGCGCTCAGCGGGCCCGCAAATCCGCCCGACGATCATCCCGCCCAGTTCGCCCCGGATCAGTTCGATCAGCCGGTCATGCTCGTGGCTTTGCTGGACCGCAGCAGCCAGCGCCGACATGATCGGCAGCGGATGGCCAATCGGCAGACCGTCGTCGAGCAAGGCCCGGAATACTCGGGTCAGCGCGGCCAGACTAAGCGGCTGGGGATGCAACGTTTCGACCAGTCCGGCCGAATGGTCCTTCACAGCATCGAGGATGTCTTTCATCTCGTCCGGGCCGAACAGCGCCTGCGGACGGTCGCCCAACAGCTGGTTGAGTTGGGTCGCGACCATGTCGAGGCATCGACCGTCAGATAGCCCTCGGCAATCGCCAGATCGCGCTGCGCCGCATCGATCCACAGCGCCGGGCAGCCAAAGCTGGGGTCAAGCGTCTGTTCGCCGGGCAAGTTGCTGCCGCTGCGCACTTCGCCAGAATCAATCGCCAACACTTTGTCGGCGCGCAGCACTCCGCCGCCGATGGGCACCCCGCCGAGCAGGATCCGATAGTCATTTGGCGCGAGGTCAA
>JANMHL010000125.1:0-3296 GCA_031375125.1 Novosphingobium sp.
CAAGCGCGAGGAGTTGCACCGGACCGGGTCGGTGGTGTTGCATGAACTCTATTTCGGTGCACTGGGCGGGAATGGCACCGCCTCGGGCGATATCCGCAGCGCGCTTGCCGCCGCGTTCGGCAGTTTTGAAGCCTGGGAGGCAGAATTTCGCCGAACCGCGATGGCCCTGGCCGGTGGATCAGGCTGGTGCGTTTTGGCTTACAACCTCCACACCCAAAGCCTGCACAATTACTGGGCTTGGGATCATATGCATCAGCCTGCCGCCAGCATCCCGTTGTTACCGCTCGATATGTATGAACACGCCTTCCACCTGGACTACGGCGCCGCCGCGGCCAAATATGTCGATGCTTTCATCCGCAACTTGAACTGGAACGAGATTGATCGACGTTATCGCCAGCTGAAAGTCGGATTGGCTCGTTAGTTTATCGAGCACGCGGGAATCGTCCATTATCCAGCGTAGCCCCCACCTCCCCCGCGAACGCCCCGAACATCGGGTTCCACTCGGTCACGGTCAGTTCCTCGATCAGCCCCTCGACCGCAAACGGATCGGCGGCGATCAGGGCGTCGAGTTCGGCCCGGTCCGCGACTGTGAACAGCAGCAGCCCGGCCCGCAGTGTGCCGCCCAACACCGGGCCGGAGGCGCGCAGTTTGCCCGCTTCAATCAGGCCCTTCAGGTACTCGACGTGCGGCATCACGTGCTGGCCCCATTCCGGGCCGTCAGGGTGGCTCATTGTAACGACGAAGAACGTCACGCCGCCACCTCGCGCACAAACAAACTGGCCAGCTCAACATGGGTCGACCACCTGAACTGTCCGACCGGGCGCAGCTCTTTCAGCACGAACCCGGCGTCGACCAGCGTCCGCGCGTCCTTGGCCCAGCTGGCTGGGTTGCAGCTGATATAGACCACGCGGGCCACGCTGCTTTCGGCGATCCGCTCAACCTGATCGCGCGCACCGGCGCGGGGGGGGTCGAGCAGGACGGCGGCGAATTTGTCGAGTTCGTCGGCCAGCAGCGGCCCGCGAAACAGGTCGCGGTGGAGGCTGTGGACTTGCAGCACACGGCTGTCTGCCGCCGCTTTGCAGGCAAGGTGCGCATCGCGCGCAGCTTCGGCGGCCAGCACCTTTGTCTCCGGCCCGGCCAAGGCGAAGGTAAAGGTGCCAAGGCCCGAGAACAAGTCCGCCACGGTCGCGCAATCGCCCAGCCATTCCTGCACTGCGGCGACCAGCACCGCTTCGCCATCGGCTGTGGCTTGCAGGAAACTGCCGGGCGGGAAGGATACCGCCACGCCCGACAGCGTGACCGTCACCGGTTCAGGCTCCCACACCACATCGGGGTCATAACCGCCGTCCAGCGTCAGCCGCGCCAGCGCGTGTTCGCGGGCGAAATCGAGCAACGCCTCGGTCAAGGTCAGGCCTTCCGCCGCCAAGCCCTTGATCCCCAGATCGACGCCCTGATCCACCAAAGTCAGTTCGATATCGGCAGCCAGTTTGGCATGGGCGTGCTTGCCGGGCTTGGGTTTACCTTTACCCTTTTTGGGCGGTGTTTGCGCCTGCCCCAGCCGGATCAGCAGTTTGCGCAAAGGGGCGAGCACCGCGACCAGTTCGGGGCACAGCACCGGGCATTCCACCAGTTCGACCAGCCGGTGCGACTTCGCCTCGCGGTAACCGATCACCACCCGGCCCTGACTGCTTTCGGCGCGCAGCGATGCTCGGCGGCGGCTGCCCGGCGGGGAGAGGTGCGGCGGGGCGATCAGCTCTGCGCCCAGCTCCTGCGAAGTTGAGGCGTTGGCGACCCGCGCTGCAACAAATTCGGCCAGCGATTGCTCGTCCAGCTGCTGCAACTGGCAGCCGCCGCACTGGCCGAAATGGCGGCACGGCGGGGTGACGTGGTGCGGGCCCCACGTGACGCTGCCGTCCTCGCCCAGCAGATCGCCCGGTGCGACGCCCCAGGCGAACCGGCCCGAGGCGGTGATACCGTCGCCCTTGGCGGCAATGCGAATAATAGGTTCTGAACTCATTCAGTCCCCCTACCCGTCCATGCTGAGCTTGTCGAAGCACTGTTCTTCTTTCTGAGCTCGCGCAAAAAAGAAGAGCGGTCCTTCGACAAGCTCAGGACGGGCGGAGCGGGCTTAGAGGCAGCTTGCGACCGCGCTGCGGATCGCCCCCGCAAGCTGCCCGGCGCTGAACGCCGCGCCGCACAGCCGCGCAGCCTCATTGTGGAGCCACAGGCCTTGGCAGGCGGCGACGAAGGCGTCTTCTCCGCAGGCGAGGCGGCTGGCGATGGTGCCGGCCAATACGTCGCCAGTTCCGGCGGTGGACAGCCAGCTGGTCCCGCGCGCTGCATAGCCCACCCGGCCATCGGGCGCGGCGACCACGCTGTCCGGTCCTTTGGCCACCACCACCATGTTTGCCGCCTTGGCCAAAGCGGCCGCACGGTCCACTTTGCTGCCTGCCCCACCCAGATCAAACGCGCGTTCGAGGCTGACCAGCTCGCCCTCGTGCGGTGTGGCAATCAGCGGCGCGGTGCGCGCGGTCAGACTGCGCGGCGCGAGCAGCATCAGCGCGTCGGCATCAAGCACGGTCGGGCGCTGCTCCGACAGGACCACCGCCAAGGCTTCGCGCGCGGCGCCATCACGGCCAAGCCCGGGGCCAATCAGCAGGGCGGACAGGCGCTGGTCGGTCAGGGCTTCGGCGAGTGGGCTGGTATCGCAGACCAGATCGAAGGGCAGCGCGGGGGCTTCGATCCCTCGACAATGCTCGGGATCAGCCTGAGCGGACTTGGTGTGCGGCGCATAAAGCTTCACATACCCCGCCCCGGCCCCTTGCGCGGCCTGCGCCGCCAGCAGCGCCGCCCCCGGCATCGCCCCGGCGATCACGCCGAGCAGCCCGCGCGTGTATTTGTGCGCGGCGGGCACTGGCGCAAAAAGGTGCGGTTGACCAATCGCCACGGCAGCGCCTTCCACTGGCCCAATCCCGATCCCGACCAGCCGTAGCGCGCCCATGCTGGCTGCCGCTGGCATCAGGAAATGCGCGGGCTTCCACGCGCCGAGCGCCAGGGTCAAATCGTTGCCGGGCAGGCCCGCATTGAGCGCAAGGCCCAGATCGCTATTGATTCCGCTCGGCAAGTCGATGGCGACGCTCAAGTGATGGGCTCCTGCCAGTCGGTTCAGCAAGCCCAAGTGGTCCGCGCTGAGCGGACGGGTCAGCCCGGTGCCGAACAGGCAATCGACCAACACCTCGCCGGGCCGCTCTGCCGCTGGCCCCAGCACTTCGCCGCGATACAAATCGCGGGCATTT
>JANMHL010000154.1:0-8332 GCA_031375125.1 Novosphingobium sp.
CATCGATGCCCGGCGCAGCGCGATGGGCTGCTGCTTCTCCGGCTTCAAGCAGCTGTTCGCCGAAGGGCAGGAATTCACTTACGGTCTGCGCGAAATCGGCACCTATTACCGCGACTATGTCCAGTTGATGGATCATTGGGACAAGGCCTTGCCCGGCGAGGTGTTGCTGGTGCGGTATGAGGAAGTGGTGGCCGATCTCGAAACGCAGGTCCGCCGCTTGCTCGATTTCTGCGGCCTGCCGTTCGAGGAGGGCTGCATTCGCTTTCACGAAACCGACCGGGCTGTGCGCACCGCCAGTTCGGAACAGGTCCGACAGCCGATCTACAAAAGCGGCGTCGATCAATGGGAGAAGTTCTCGCCCTATCTGGATCCGCTGCGCGAGATTCTGGGGCCGGAGCTGGCAAAGAGCTGAAAAAGGGGAGCACGATGGCGATCAACGATCCAGCAGAAGAGCGCGAAGTTCCGTCGATGGGGGAACGTTGGTACGTTCTGACCATCATGATGCTGGTCTATACGATCAGCATTGCTGATCGCTATGTCTTGTCGACCTTGCTTGGGCCAATCAGCAAAGAGCTCAATTTGAGCGATACCGGGGCGGCTTCGCTCGGCATCCCGCTGGCGCTGTTTTACGTGACGATGGGCATCCCGCTGTCATGGCTGTGCGACCGGACCAACCGCCGGACGCTGCTGGCGGCATCGGTCGCGGCGTGGTCATTCATGACTGCGCTGACCGGCTATACCAAAGGCTATTTCGATCTGTTGCTGGCTCGGATCGGGGTTGGGGTTGGCGAAGCGGGCGGTACCCCGGCCTGCAATTCGATCATCGCCGACTATTTCCCGGCGAATCGGCGCTCGATGGCGATGACGGTGTTCGCTCTTGGCGCACCGCTCGGGGCCTGGCTGGGGTCCGATATCGCGGGCTTTGTTTCGACAGTCCACGGTTGGCGCGCGGCCTTTCTCGTGCTCGGCGTGCCCGGAATTATTCTGGCGTTGGTCATCATGGTGACCATCAAGGAGCCCCGCCGCGGGCGGCTCGATGCGGTCAGCGCCGATGCACCTCCGACGGTGATCGAAACGCTCAAATTCTTGTGGTCGCAAAAGTCGGCCGTCCACGCGATGATGGGCAGCGGGCTCTCGGCATTTTGGGGCTGGGGCCTGATGTGGTTCACTCCGCTGTTCCTGCAGCGCACTTATGGGATGGACGAGGGACAGGCCGGCGGCTTGCTCGGCTGGATCTACTTGATCGGCGGCATTGGCGCTTCGTTGGTCACAGCCTGGGTTGTTGCCCGCCCGGCCTATACCAACCCGCAAAAGATCGCGCGACTGCTGGCGGTGGTCACCGCGCTTGCCACGGTGCCGTCGTTCCTGGCCTATTATACCCGCGAATTGTGGATCGCCGAGATCATGTGGTGGCTGTTTATCCCGGCCATTTATTTCTACATCGGTCCGGCTTTCGCGCTGTGCCAGAATCTGTCGGCCCCGCGGATGCGGGCGATGACGGTGGCGATCTCGTTGCTGATTGCCAATCTGCTGAACCTGATCGTGGCGCCGTGGATGGTTGGCGGGTTGAGCGATTTCTTCGCCGGGCCAGCCGGTGCCGACGCAGAATCGCTGCGACTGGCCCAGCTGATTCTCGCGCCAACCGGGCTGTGGGCGGCCTTCCACTATTGGCGGGCGGAAAAGTACATCGTCGAAGATCAAAAGCGGGCGATTGGTTATGTCTGACGCGCCGCTCAGGTCGTACATCGCCGGGCAATGGATTTTGCCCGGCGGCGCAGGCGGGATCTTTGAGGCGATCAATCCCGCCAATGAAGAGGTTTGCGCTCGGATTGCGCTGTGCGGTCCGGCTGAGGCCGATGCGGCAGTTCGGGCGGCACGCGCGGCCTTTCCGGCTTGGTCGGCCACCCCCTTGGCTGAGCGAATGGCGTTGGTCGAACGGCTGATCGCAGTGTTCGAGCGCCGCTATGACGAGATGGTCCGCGCCATCACCACCGAGATGGGCGCGCCGCATGATCTGTCGCACAATTCGCAAGCTGAATGCGGGCCGGGGCACCTGAAGGAAACGTTGCGCGCTGCGCGGGCGCTGGAATGGGAGGCGCCCACTGGCACCGGGGCATTGCTGGTGCACGAACCGATTGGGGTCTGCGTGCTGATCACCCCGTGGAACTGGCCGATCAACCAGCTCGCTGCAAAAGTCGGCCCAGCGCTGGTCACAGGCTGCACAATGGTGGTCAAACCCAGCGAGGTAGCGCCACTATCGGCCCAGCTGTTCGCGCAATTTGTCGATGAAGCCGGTTTTCCAGCTGGCGTCTTCAATCTGGTCTACGGGCTGGGGCCAGCGATCGGCCCAGCCCTGACCGCGCACCCTGAAGTCGATATGGTCTCATTCACCGGTTCCACCGCGGCTGGGATCTTGGTGGCCAAATCGGCTGCCGACACGGTCAAGCGAGTCTCGCAGGAACTGGGCGGAAAATCCCCGAACGTTGTGTTTGATGATTCTGCCCTTGATGCTGCCGTAACCCGCGGGGTGCTGCACTGCTTCAACAACACCGGCCAATCGTGCAACGCGCCGACCCGGATGCTGGTTGAGGCTTCGGCCTATTCGCGCGCCGTTGATAAGGCCCGCGAGGTTGCCGGGCAGGTCACGCTGGGCGATCCGCAATTGCCGGGATCGCACCTTGGCCCGGTCGTGTCCAAGGCCCAGTTCGACAAGATCCAAAGCTTGATCCAGACCGGGATCGACGAAGGCGCGCGGGTGATTGCGGGCGGGCCGGGCCGGGCCGATGGGTTCAACCGCGGCTACTATGTAAGGCCAACAGTGTTCGCCGATGTCACCAACCAGATGACGATCGCCCGCGAAGAGGTGTTCGGGCCGGTGCTGGTGATGATCCCGTTTGCCGATGAGGACGAGGCGGTGCGAATTGCCAACGATACGCCCTATGGTCTGGCCGCCTATGTGCAGAGCGCGGACCTTGATCGCGCCCGCCGGGTCGCGCGGCAGATCCAGGCCGGGAGCGTCCACCTCAACGGGGCTGGACAGGACTATGGCTCTCCCTTTGGCGGCTACAAGCAATCGGGCAATGGCCGCGAATGGGGCGAATGGGGCCTGCATGACTTCCTTGAAACCAAGGTGATCAACGGGTTCGGATCATGAAGCTGGCCGATATCCAGACCTTCGTGGTCGGTAACCCTCCGCCGCATTTCGGTGGGCGCTATTTTGTCTTCGTCAAGCTGACCACGGCTTGCGGGATTTCGGGCGTGGGCGAGGCCTATTGCGTTCCGTTTGCGCCGCAGCTGGTGGCGAAAATGATCGAGGATGTCTTTGCGCGTTACGCCGCCGGGACCGATCCGCACGATATCGAGGCGCTGTGGCGGCGGGTCTATTCGAGCGGCTTTACCCAGCACCCCGATCTGACCTTGATGGGCGTGCTGAGCGCGCTGGAAATGGCCTGCTGGGATATCATCGGCAAAGCGGCGAACCAGCCGGTTTACAAGCTGCTCGGCGGGCAGGTGCACGAGCGGCTTCGCGCCTACACCTATATTTACCCGCGCCCCGGCGACCAAAGTGACGTCTATCATGACCCCGATCTCGCGGCGGAGCGTGCGGTCGAGTATCTGGCGCAAGGGTTCACCGCGCTGAAGTTCGATCCGGCTGGGCCCTATTCGGCGTTCGACGGGCGGCAACTTTCGCTCGAAGCGCTCGACCTGTCTGAACGCTTCGCCAAGAAACTGCGTGAAGCCGTCGGGATGAAAGCCGATCTGCTGTTCGGCACACATGGCCAAATGACCGCAGCCGGGGCGATCCGGCTGGCCAAGCGGCTCGAACCTTATGATCCGTTATGGCTCGAAGAGCCGGTTCCGCCCGATGCGCCCGATGAAATGGCCAAGGTCGCCCGCGCGACCAGCATCCCCATTGCCACCGGCGAACGGCTTGCCACCAAGTATGATTTTGCGCGCTTGTTAAAGGCGGGCAGCGCGGCAATTTTCCAGATGAACCTTGGCCGGGTCGGCGGCTTGCTCGAAGCCAAGAAGATCGCCGGGATGGCCGAAGTCGAACACGTCCAGATCGCGCCGCATCTCTATTGCGGACCGATCGTGGGTGCAGCCAATATCCAGCTCGCCACCTGCTCGCCCAACTTCCTGATTCTGGAAAGCATCGAGACCTGGGGAGGCTTCCATTCCGCGATCCTCAAGCGTCCGATTGCGTTTGAAGATGGCCATGTAATCCCGCCCACTGCACCGGGTCTGGGGGTCGAGCTCAACGAGGAGGTGGCATTGGCTAATCCCTATACGGGAACCATGCTGCACCTTGAAATGACCCAGCACCCGGTTCGCTAAGATGGACGAATTTGACTATGTGATCGTCGGTGCGGGAACGGCAGGCTGCGTATTGGCAAGCCGGTTGACCGAAGATGGCAAGACGACTGTGTTGCTGCTCGAAGCGGGAGGCAGTGACCTGTCGATCTGGATCCAGATGCCGATCGGCTATGGCCGGACCTTCTTCGACAAGCGGATCAACTGGATGTACGATACCGCACCGGTGCCGGGGCTGGGCGGGCGCACCAGCTATTGGCCGCGCGGCAAAGTGGTCGGCGGGTCAGGCTCGATCAACGCGATGGTCTATGTGCGCGGCCAGCCGCATGATTTCGATGGTTGGCAGGCGCAGGGCAACCCCGGCTGGGGCTGGGACGATGTGCTGCCCTACTTCAAGAAGTCAGAGGATTTTGACTGGGCCAGTGCTTACCACGGCACAGGCGGGCCCCAGCATGTCACCGACATTTCGCCGCATGTCCATCCGATCTGCCACAGCTTTATTGAGACTGCCGAGGGATTGGGATTTCCCCCGACCAGCGATTTCAACGGGACCAGCGCCGAAGGGGTCGGGATCTATCAAATCAATACCCGTGGCGGCTGGCGGGCTTCGACGGCCAACGCCTTTCTCCACCCGGCGCTAAAGCGCAAGACACTGAAACTGCGAACCAAGGCACTGGCAACGCGGATCTTGTTTGAAGGCACGCGGGCGGTCGGGGTCGAATATACCCGGCGCGGCAAGACCCATCAGGTCCGGGCCCGGCGTGAAGTGATCCTGTCGGGCGGGGCGATCAACTCGCCGCAATTGCTGATGCTGTCCGGCATCGGCGATCCAGCGCAATTGCAGAACGCAGGGATCACACCGCTGGTCGCGGCCCCGGCCGTTGGCCGCAATCTGCAGGATCATCTGGCGGTCTCCTATTTCTACAAGACCCGGACCGCGACTTTGAATGACGTGCTGCATCCCGCGATTGGCAAGGCGCTGGCGGGGCTGCGCTATATGTTCGACCGGGCCGGGCCGCTTTCGCTCAGCGTCAACCAAAGCGGTGGTTTTGTACGCAGCGATCCCGCGCAGCCGCGAGTCAATCTGCAGCTCTATTTCAGCCCGGTCAGTTATACCCAGACACCACTAGCGGCCCGCAAGCTGCTCAATCCCGATCCGTTTTCGGCATTCCTGCTGTCGCACAACCCCTGCCGGCCCAGCAGCCGCGGGCAACTGACGCTCGCTTCAGCCGATCCGACTGTGCACCCGCTGATCCAGCCCAATTACCTTTCGACCCAACAGGATATCGACGATGTGCTGGCGGGCAATTGTCTGCTGCGCAAGATCGCCAAAGCCAGACCGCTGGCCGACATCATTACGGAGGAGATTATTCCAGGCCCCGGAATCGATGGCGACGAAGCCCTGCTGGAAGATTTCCGCAGGCGCGCCGACACGGTCTATCATCCGACGAGCACTTGCATGATGGGTCCTGATCCGGCCAGTGCGGTCGTCGATGCGCGGTTGCGAGTGCACGGGGTGCAAGGGCTGCGGGTGGTTGATGCATCAATCTTCCCGACGATCACTTCCGGCAATACCAATGCCCCGACGGTGATGGTTGCGGAGAAGGGCGCGGCGATGATTATTGCCGATGCGCGAGCGATTGGCTGAGGCCGAATTCGTCAAAATATTTTACCAATGGGATTCGTAGTGATAGCCTCGCTGCTTGAACGCCGTTACGCGAGTTTCACGCAATGAGCAGTAAGATCGAACTTCGCCGACTTCCGCCGCTCAAGGCGCTCAAGGGGTTTGAAGCGGCCACCCGCCATCAGAGCATTCGCGATGCCGCGTCGGAACTGTGCCTGACTCACCCTGCAATCAGTCATCAGGTGCAGCTGATCGAAGAGGCACTTGGGGTCGCCCTGTTCGCTCAGGAAGGGCGCCACATTGTTTCGACCGAGGAAGGGCGCGTGCTTTATCCCTATGTCCGCAGCGCGTTTGAATCGCTGCTCGAAGGGGTTGAGGCGGTGCACCGCCATGCCTTGGACAAACCGCTACGGGTCCAGACCTATGTCACCGCATCGATCCGCTGGCTGGCGAAACGGGTGCCGCAGTTCCTGCACTCCCATCCGAAAATCAAACTGACTCTCAGCACCTGCGCGGTCGAGTGGGAATTCGATGATGTCCATGCCGATGTCGGGTTGGTCTATTGCGGCACCACCCCGGACCCCAGCAAGTTCCATTGGATGCCGCTGTTCGACTATACGCTGTTTCCCGTGTGCAGCCCGGAATTCATGGCCCGGATCGGGCCGAAGCCCAGCCTCGCCGATTTGATGGAGCAACCCTTGGTGGCGATCTATACCGAGGTGCAGAACTGGGACAGCTGGTTTACGTCGGCCGGAGCCAGTTTCGAGCCCAAAGTGCCGTACTTGATGGTCGATACTCTGGCCGTCGCGCTGGAGATGGCGCTGAATGGTGAAGGCGTCGCCTTGGTCAACGGGCCGTTCGTCGATCAGGATCTTGCAGCGGGCCGGCTGGTCAAGCCATCGGACCATGTCGATGTTTGCCCCGGATCATGGGGCCTGATTTGCCGCAAGGACATGAAGGAAAACCTGCGGATCCGGACCTTCATGGATTGGATGGCCGACCACGTGGCTAATCCAGACTGAACCACGCCGATTTCGACTGCATATAGCCGGCCAGACATTCGAGCGACTTGTCGCGGGTGTTGCCCGATTGCTTGTAGCCCCCAAACGGCTGGGTCATATCGCCATCGCCAAAGCAGTTGACCCAGACCACACCGGCCTCCAGCGCCTTGACCATCCGGTGTGCGCAATTGACATCGCGGGTCCAGACACTGGCCGCCAGGCCATAGACCGAATCGTTGGCCAGTTGGAGCGCCTCGGCCTCGCTTCTGAACCGCTGGACGCAAGCAACCGGGCCGAAGATCTCCTCACGGCCGACCGTCATGCTTGGCGTAACGCCCTGCAGCAGCGTCGGTTCGACATAGGCCCCGCCGGTCTGGCCCGGGTCCGCATTCGCGCCCAGCGCCGCGGTGGCGCCTTCGGCAATGCCGCGTTCGATCCACCCCATTACCGACTGCTGATGGTCATGCGATACCACCGGCCCCAAGGTTGTAGCCGGATCGAGCGGGTCGCCCAGCGCATAGAGTTCCGGGGTGCGCGCCACAAACCGCTGCACGAATTCATCGTGCAGATCGGCATGGACCAGCAGCCGTGAACCGGCATTGCAGACCTGTCCGGCATTGTCGAAAATCCCCATGATCGCGCGGTCAACGGCTGCATCCAGATCGTGCAAGTCGGGCATGAAGATTTGCGGGCTCTTGCCCCCAGTCTCGAGCGAGACGCGTTTGAGGTTGGATTCTCCGGCGTGGATCATCAGCTGTTTGCCGGTCGCGGTCGAGCCGGTGAAACTGATCTTGGCGACATCGGGATGCAGTGCGAGCTGGCGTCCGGCGTCGCGGCCATAGCCATTGACCACGTTGAACACCCCAGGCGGACCACCAGCTTCGGCAAACAGTTGCGCCAACCGGATGCAGGACAGGCCAGCTTTCTCCGATGGCTTGAGCACCACGCAGTTACCCGCTGCCAGCGCCGGGGCGACTTTCCAGGTCGCCATCAGCAACGGATAATTCCAGGCCGAGATCGCGCCGACCACCCCCAGTGGTTCGCGCGAAACCATGTGACTGGCATTGTGCGGACTATTGGTGACGACCCCGCCGATCTTGTCGATCGCTTCGCCGAAATAACGCACCGTCAACACCGTTTCGGGCAGATCGACGCCGAGCGTGTCGCTGATCGGCTTGCCCATGCTGAGTGTCTCGAGCAGCGCCAGTTCGGCTGCTTGACCCTCGATCAAGTCAGCCCAGCGCCGTAAAATGTCCATCCGCGCGCGCGGCGCCATGTGCCGCCAGCGCCCGTCGCTCCAGGCCTGTTTTGCCGATGCGACTGCGTGATCGATATCCGCCGCCGTGCCGCAGGCCAGTTCCGCCAGCCTTGCGCCAGTGGCGGGATTGATCGC
>JANMHL010000174.1:0-4862 GCA_031375125.1 Novosphingobium sp.
GCCCACCACACCTTGGCGCGGCGGTCTTCGCTGAACAAGTGGCTGTATTCGGTTTCGGCGGCGACCATGTCGGCGGCTTGGGCTGTTTGGTGGGCTTCGGCCTGGGTCAGCGCTTCGCGGGCGTCTTCGGCGTCCCATTCGGTTTGGGCCTGGGCGAGAGACTCGCGGGCGTTTTCGGCGTCGATTTCGGCGAAGCGCCAGTCGTCCGTTTCGCGGGCTTCGGCCTCCTCCATCTCGCGGAAGGCGCGGAAGGCGGCGCGGGTTTTGGGGCCTAGTTGCAGGTACCAGCGGCGGTGCATGGTGGCGAGCCGATCGAGCAGCTCGGTTTCGCGTTCGCGGGACTGTTCATTGTCGGCGATCGCGCGGTCGCGCTCGGCGGTTTTGGCCCATTCCTTGTGCCATTGCTTTTTCAGGCGGGTGAGTTCCATCTGGTCAACGGCGTTGCCGGATTTGGCCCCGTCCGTCTGGCGCAGGCCGCCGGGGAAGCGTTCTGAGGCGCGGTTGCGGAGCATGAACATCAGCAGCCGGTCATTATAGACCGTGCGGGTGCCGATCAGTTTGCCATAGGAATACATCGGCACTTCGACGCCGTGGAGCGCGCGGTCCATGGCGACATCCTCGATCCGGCGCATCCCGATATCCAGAGCGATGTCCCAGGCTTTGCGGAATTCTGCTGCCTCGGGGTGGCGGCGCAGCAGGTAGGCGCCGACTTCGGCCCGGTTCACGCGCCCTTCGACAAGCTCAGGGTGAGCGGAGGTTGCGCTACCCCCGATCGTCCTGAGCTTGTCGAAGGATGAAGGCCAGCTGGACTTCGGGTTTCCAGCCGTTGTGGCGGTCCTTGGCGCGCGGGACGGGGGCGAACTGGGGCAGGGTCTGGGCGAGCGGCGTGGCGGCGGGGGCGCTGTCGGCGGGATTTGGCATGGCGGGTCCTTGTGGGGCGGGGGCGGGGCTCGGGACCATCTCAAAAATGCGGAGTGTAGGAAAATGGTTTGGGCGGACCCTTCGATGCTTCGACAAGCTCAGCACTCAGGGTGAGCGGGATAAGGAGTGCGGGCAAAGTTCGCATTTGCGGGCAATTGGTGTAAGGGGCGCTCAAACCACACTCGAACAACCAGAAAAGACCGCTTCTCACCATGGCTTCCTACAAAGACCCGACCCTAGAAGAACGTACCGCGCTGGCCCGTCAGGCCCGCGACAAGGCGCTGGCCAAGCTGGCCGCCAAGCCCAAGATTGACGACGCCGTGCTGGCCGAGCGGATTGCCGCTGCTGCCGCGCGCGATGCGGCTCAGGCTGAAAAGAGCGCCGCGAAGAAGGCCGCGATTGCGCAGGCCAAGGCTGACAAGAAGGCCGCTTCGATGGTTCCAGAGGTGGTCCTGCCAACCGAGGAAGAACTGAAAGCCGCGCGCGACGCGAAGTATGCGGCGCGCAAAAAGCGCAAGGGCTGAGCGCGCTCGTGCGCCAAACCACTTAAAAATCGCGTTGTTGCGCTGAGCCGGGGGATTGGGGCGCGCCTTTCACTTGGCGTTCAGGATTGGGCTGGTTATAGGGACCACCATGATTGCCCGGTCCCCGCTCAAACTCGCCATTCTCGCCGTCTCTGCTACGGCCATGTTGTTCACTGCCGGCTGCGCCGGGCGAGGGACGAAGGCGAAGGATACCGCCTATGTCGCGCGCGATGTGGAAACGCTCTATGCCGCGGCCAAGGCCCGGCTGGATCGCGGCGATACGCTGATTGCCGCCGCCCTGTTTGACGAGGTTGAGCGCCAGCACCCCTATTCGCCGTGGGCCCGCCGCGCCCAATTGATGAGCGCGTTCAGCTATTACGTCGCAAAGGATTACAACAAGTCGGTCCAGGCGTCGCAGCGGTTCCTGTCGATCCATCCGGGCAACCGCGATGCGGCCTATGCCTATTACCTGATCGCGCTGTGTTATTACGAACAGATCAGCGATACGGACCGCGATCAGAAGATCACCTTGCAGGCGCTGAATACGCTGAATGAGGTCGTCCGCCGCTATCCCAACACACGCTATGCCGCCGATGCCCGGATCAAGATTGACCTCGTCAATGATCATCTGGCTGGCAAGGAAATGCAGATTGGCCGCTATTATCAGCGCTCGGGCCGCTGGCTCGCCGCCAGCCACCGCTTCACCAATGTGATCGAAACCTACCAGACCACCAGTCATGCCCCCGAAGCGTTGTTCCGGATGGTCGAATCGAGCCTGCAACTGGGAATGCCCGAAGAAGCGCTGAAATACGCATCAGTGCTGGGCGCCAACTATCCCGGCAGCAAGTGGTACGATAAAGCCTACAAGCTGATGGGCAAAAACGCCCCCGGCGTGGCTGCGAAGTAACCGCCCGGCAGGACCGGCTAGCGGCTAGATCAACCCCAGGTTGATCGCCCGCGCGGCGGCTTCGGCGCGGTTGGCGGCGCCGACGGCAGCCATCGATTGCGCAACGTGGGTCTTGACCGTCGCCGGGGACAGCGACAGTGCGATGGCGATTTCCTTGTTCGATCGTCCTGCGGCGAGCAGTTGCAGCACTTGATGCTGGCGCGCGGTAATCCGGGTGCCGTTGCCGATCGGGTTATAGCCGGATCGGCGCAGCGCAAGCTCGGCAATCCGGGCCGGGAAATGCCGCCCACCCGCCAGCACCAGCTCGATCGCAGCCATCACCACCGCGGGCGATTCGGTTTTGGCGACAAAGCCGTTGACCGGCAGGGCTACCAGTTTGAGCAGGAGATCGTCATCGACCATTCCGGTGAAGACGATCACCGGCGCAGCTGGCGCGGCCCGGCGCAGCGCTGAAATCCCGTCGAGCGGGCTGGCCCCAGGCATCGCCAGATCGGCCAGAATGACATCAGGTCCAGTCCTGGCCAAGGCTTCGGCTTCGACATAATCGGCGGCAGTTTCGATGATCAGCTCGGGCCAGCTGGCTTCCAGCATCTGGGCCATGGCAGATAGCACCATCGGGTGATCATCGCAGATCAGGCAGCGCAGCATTGCGTTTCCTCCGGTGCCAGCAGCGCTGGCATAGTCTGGGCCGCAGCGCGGTAGATCAGCTTGGAACAAGCGAGGGCGAGGCACGCCAGCCCGATAAGCTCAGCCCAAGGCCGTCCGAGAAGTTGCTGTCTGATCACCGCAACAGAGCTGGTCACTCACAGATTTCCAGTCAATCGATCTCTGATGAATGAGCCATCAGGATGAACCAAACGGCTGATACCCAGTCCCTTCGACCCAAGCAATAAGCCGTTAGCGTAGCCGGGGGTTCTTCCATGGCTGCGACAAGACAAAGGGAGTCAAAGTCATGAGATTTGTAGCCTTTGCCGCGCTGAATGCGGCCTTGTTTGGATTTGCGTCTGCCGCCAATGCGGAAACGGCCGAGGATGACGCCGGCTTCTATATGGCGGTAAACATCGGCAAGGCATCGCTTAGCGATCCGACCGTAACCTACTACGATGTCGGCGGAACATTTGGCGGAACCGGCGCGACCGATAGCGCGACCGCGACCGTCAATACCAAGAGCGCAACCACTTTCGGCGGCGCGGTCGGCTATGATTTCGGCACGATCCGGCCTGAACTGGAAGTGCAGTATGGCCGCCACAATATCGAAAGCCTGACTTTTGTTGCGCTGAATGGCAGCGCGGTAACACTGACTCCGTCAGACCGCACTGATGTCTGCGACTATCTGGAAGCAACCAGCTGCGGCGGCAGCGGCAACACTTTTGTGATCGCCGGATCGCGGGTGCGCCAGCTTTCGGCGATGGGCAATGTCTGGCTCGACTTGCCGATCGGCAGCGGGATCACGCCCTATGTCGGCGGCGGGTTCGGCATAACCGGGTTCGAAGTTGACGGCGAAGGCACCGGCAAGATGGCCTGGCAGCTGGGCGCTGGTGCTGCGGTGAAACTGACCAAAGGCGTTGCCCTGACCGTAGACTACCGGCACCGCTCGGTCGGCGCGGCAACGGTCGAATATGATTCGGCCAGCGGCTTTACGATCAGCAAGCTGTCGACCAACAGCTTCACTGCCGGACTGCGCTTCACGTTCTGACCCGTTTGGCCGGGGGCACGCAGCGGCGTGTCCCCGTGCCAACATCCGGTGGCTGCAGCCTCGCCCCACTTTCTACTCCCCAAGTTGACATTTCATGCCGGACCGTGCTGTTAGGCGGTTCCCATGCTTTCGCAAAAAACTCGCTATACGATCCGCGCCTTGCAGCACCTTGCCGACACAGTCGGACAAGGGCCAGTGCGGCTTGATGCGATAGCCGAGGCGCAGAATATTCCGCGCAAGTTCCTGACCGTGATCCTGTCGGAAATGGTTCGCGCCGGTCTGGTCATCTCGCACCGCGGACGGGACGGTGGGTATGAGTTGGCCTTGGCCCCGGTCGATATCCGCTATGGCGATATCATCCGGTTGACCCGGGGCAGTCTGGCGCTGGTCCCCTGCGCCAGCCGCAACGCTTATGAGCATTGCCAGAACTGCCTGCCCGAAGCCGACTGCCGCCTGCGCGGGCTGATGTTGACCTTGCGGGATGAAATGGCGGCGATGCTCGACAAGGTCAGCCTGGCCGATGCGATCACGCTGGAACCGGCTTTTGCGGAAGCCGTAGACGCCTGAATCAAGACAGCGCACAAAAGCTGCGCTTCGTCGCTGGGAAGCGAATCTCCCCTTGTCTATACAAATGGTAGAGATACTATTGCAGGCAAGGAGACGCTGCCGTGCAAATTCACGATCTGACAAATCCCAACGCAACTGCCGCCCGCACCGGCCCGCTGGACGAACTGGTTCTGGCGGCGCTGGGCGATGCGGTTGAGCGGCTGCGGTTCGGCATCGTGCAGCTGACCATCCACGACGGCAAGGTGGT
>JANMHL010000208.1:0-1795 GCA_031375125.1 Novosphingobium sp.
GATCCCAGCTTCCCGCGCCTCATCCACCGCGTACTGGATCAGCGGGCGGTCGATGATCGGCAGCATTTCCTTGGGGATCGCTTTGGTCGCGGGCAGGAACCGGGTGCCAAGCCCCGCGACCGGAAACACGGCCTTCTTGATCGGTTTGCGCGTCGATTGATCGGTCATGTGCGGCCCTTGGCAGATCAGTGTTGCAATGGCGTTTAAACGCTTTGGGCGGGTGGGCGCAACCGGGCTTGGAAGGGTTCACGCGAAGGCGCAAAGGCGCAAAGAACTCTTGCGGGCCGCAGGCCAATTTCTTGATCGACCCTGCGTTTGGCGATCCCTCACAAGGCCGAGCGACTTCGCCAAATCTCACAACCTCTTCGCGCCTTTGCGCCTTTGCGTGAATCCTCTCTTCCCTTCCACTTGCCGCCCAAAAGTTTCGCGCTAAACGGGAACGCTATGGACAAAATCATCATCCAAGGCGGAAAGCGCCTTTCCGGCACCATTCCCATCTCTGGCGCGAAAAATTCGGCGCTGACGCTGCTGCCCTGCGCGCTGCTGACCGAGGAGCCGCTGACGCTGCGCAACTTGCCGCGGCTGGCCGATATCGACGGGTTCCAGCATCTGCTCAACCAGTTCGGGATTTCAACCAGCATCGCTGGCAACCGCCCCGGCGATTTTGGCCGGGTGATGACGCTGGAAGCCCCCCGGATCACCAGCTCGGTCGCGCCGTATGAATTGGTCCGCAAAATGCGCGCCTCGATCCTGGTGCTCGGGCCGATGCTGGCGCGGATGGGCGAGGCGACCGTTTCGCTGCCCGGCGGCTGCGCGATCGGCAACCGCCCGATCGACCTGCACCTCAAAGTGCTCGAAGCGCTCGGCGCGACGATTGAAATGGCGGCGGGCTATGTCCGTGCGATTGCGCCCGATGGCGGCCTGCCGGGCGGGCGTTACAGCTTTCCGGTGGTCTCGGTCGGCGCGACTGAGAACGGGCTGATGGCGGCAGTGCTGTGCACCGGCAAATCGGTGCTGCACAACGCCGCGCGCGAGCCGGAGATTGTCGATCTGTGCAGGCTACTAGTCGCAATGGGCGCGCAGATCGAAGGGATCGGCAGCAGCGATATCACCATCCACGGCGTCCCCCGCCTGCACGGCGCAACCTACCGCGTGATGAGCGACCGGATCGAAGCGGGCTCCTATGCCTGCGCCTCCGCAATCACCGGCGGCGAAGTGTTCCTGAAACACGCGGTGGCTGAGGAAATGGACGCGACCCTGCAGGCCCTACGCGATGCCGGGGTCCACGTTGAGCCCAAGGCCGACGGGATCCAGATCGCCTCGGACGGCAAACTGAAAGCCGTCACCCTCTCGACCGCCCCCTACCCCGGCTTTGCCACCGATATGCAGGCGCAGCTGATGGCAATGCTGTGCCTCGCCGAGGGCAGCTCGGTGCTGACCGAAACGATCTTCGAAAACCGCTATATGCACGTCCCCGAACTCAACCGGATGGGCGCCCATATCGAAACCAAGGGCCGCACCGCAGTGGTCCACGGGGTAGCCAAACTGACCGGCGCCGAAGTGATGGCGACCGACCTGCGCGCCTCGATGAGCCTGGTCATTGCTGGCCTTGCCGCAGAAGGCGAAACCCAAGTTCACCGCTTGTATCACCTCGACCGCGGGTATGAGCGGCTGGAAGAAAAACTGGCGCTGGTCGGCGCGCAGATCGAGCGGGTTGGGGGGGATTGAACCGAAGCCCCCCCCATTCCACTACATCCCGTCGAGCGCTTTGCTGACCAGCACGTTTACCGAAACG
>JANMHL010000383.1:0-3315 GCA_031375125.1 Novosphingobium sp.
TGGCCCGCGCACAAGGCGCCAGAGCCCAATTGGCGCTGGCGTTCGAATCCACCTATGGCACCCCGCCGCTATCCGGCTTTACCAAGATGCCCTTCATTTCGACGACGCTGGGCGGCGAGCAGCCGCTCTTGGACAACGAGGTCCTGGGCTTCGGGCGCGATCCGATCACGCCTGCCCGGGATGCCTTTGACGCCGATGGCGATGTGGTGATCCCGCTGGATGTGGAAAACCTCGGCTTTTGGCTCAAGGCGTGTTTTGGGGCGCCGACCACCGTGGCCGCTGTGGCTGCGACCGGGCTGATCACCTTTTCGGCGCAACCTGCCGTCAACAGCACAGTCACGATCAACGGCACGGTCTTCACCTTTGTCGCCTCTGGTGCCACCGGCAACCAGTGCAATATCGGAGCAAGCCTCGCGGCCACGCTGACCGCGCTGGCTGTAGTGCTGAACGCCTCGGTGGTCGCCGGTGTGCTGCTTTCCAGCTATGTCGGCACCGCGACCACCCTGGCCGTGACCTACAAGACGCTGGGTCTGGCGGGCAATACCTTCACCCTTGCCGCCTCGACTGCACCTGCCTCCAACGGCGTGGTGTCCGGGGCCACGATGACCGGCGGGGCCAATACCCACACCTTTGTCAGCGGTAGCTGGACCTTGCCCAGCCTGTCGCTGGAAACCCAGATGCCGGAAGTGCCGCGCTTTGCGATGTATCCGGGTTTTGTGGTCGATCAGTTCTCTTGGGAGTTGAAGCGCAAGGGCTACCTGCAAGGCACGGTCAAACTGATCGGCCAAAGCGAGAACATCGCTGCCACCACAGCAGCAGGCACACTGGCCGCGCAGAATTACGTCCGGTTCGGGCAATTCAACGGCGTGATCCTGAAGGATGGGGTGCAGATGGCGAACGTCACGCAGGCACGCGTCACCTATATGAACAATCTGGAAAAGATCGACAGCATCCGGGGCGACGGCAAGATCGAAAGTGCCGATCCATCGATTGCCGCCTGCAAGGGCCAGCTGGTGGCGCGCTTCGCAGACCTGACGCTCTTTAACCAGGCGATCGCCGGAACGCCGTGCGTCTTGTTGTTCAGCCATGTGATCAGCCCAAGCGCCCGGTTCGATTTCACCGCCCATGCCGTCTATCTGCCGCGCCCCCGCGCCGAGATTCAGGGCCCGAGCGGGGTGGATGCGACATTCGACTGGCAGGCCGCACTCGCCACGTCACCGGCGCGGATGGCGACGGCGGTTCTCACAAATTCCGTAGCGGGGTATTGAGCGATGATCAGATTGAACCCAACCGCGCAGGACCGGGTGATCGACCTCGGCGGCGGTGTCGAATTGACCTGTGCGCCCCTGACCTCGGCGATCTTCGCCGCTGCGAGGAACGATCCGACCGTGATCGCCATGGTGACGGCAGGGGCCGGGGCCGAGGAGGCCACGCTGGCGACGATTAAGGCCGTCGCCCGTCGCGTCATCAAGGATTGGAACGGCGTCGGCGATGCCGATGGCAACCCGATCGACCCCGACCCAGAACGCATCGACCAGCTGCTGGAAATCTGGCCGCTTTATGACGCCTTCAACGCCAAATTCTGCGGCCCGGCGCTGATCCTGGTCACTGAGGGAAACGGGTCTGCGCCCTTGCGGAATGGCATTTCAGCGGGGGCGCTGGATATTGCGGCGAGTGCGACGAGCCCTGCGCCGACTGCCCCTACGAGTTGAACCGCCTCCAAACGGTCGAAGGCGAGGCCGTTTGGGATCTGCTGAAGCGTATGACAGGGCAGCTGCGCGTGACCGGCGCAGGGCTGGTCTTCGGCCTTGATCTGGGTGCGGCGCTGCAAATGGCCGACGCGCTGGGCGTGAACAAGTTCGCCCTGGTCGAAATGTTCGCGGGCACCGAGGCGGCAATCGTTCGAACGCTGAATGAACAGATCGCCAAGAGCGGCGATGGCAATTCTATTGAAGGGGATGCCTGAGGTGGCAGAAAAGCGGGTATCGGTTCGGCTCGGGATCGTTGGAGGCCAGGAAGTTGAGGCCACCTTCGAGAACCTTGGCACCAAGGGTGCGGCTGGCCTGAAAAAGCTGGGCGATGCCGCCGAGCGGTCTGGCGCCCAGATCAGCCGGTCCAGCGGGGCCATGGGCGCCCAATTCCAGAACGTCGGCTATCAGGTGCAGGACTTCGCGGTGCAGGTCGCGGGTGGCACCAGTGCCACCCGCGCGCTGGCGCAGCAGTTGCCCCAGCTTCTGTCGGGCTTCGGCCTTTGGGGTGTCCTGCTGGGAACTGCGACCGCCGTGCTGGTGCCACTGATCGGATATCTCTGGGGCACCAAAGATGCCGGTGAAGGGGCGTCCGAAGCGGTGGGCAAACTGGCGCAGGACGTGTCCGACCTGAAGAGGCTGAACGAGGTCTATTCGACCAAGGGCATCGAGCAACTGATTGAAAAATATGGGCAGCTTGACGCCAAGATTCTGACCCTGATCGAACGCCAGCGGCATTTCAAAGAACAACAGGCGTTCGACACGGCCAAAGCTGCCGCACGATCATTCAATTCCGAATTGGATACCTTGCGCGGCAACCTTGAAGCCTATGACAACTTTACGCGGGCGGCGATTGATCGCCCCGAAATGGCCCCCGACGCGCAAAGCTGGAAAGAAGCCGTCGAAGAAATGGGTCTTTCGGTTGACGAAGCCCGCGCCCTTCTGGCGGCGATGGAAGACCTTCGCGCCGCAGACACGATTCCCGCAATGGCGGACGCCACCGCGCGCCTGACCGGGCTGATTCAGAATACAACCTTCGCAGGGACGGAATTCGAAGGGTCGCTTCTAGACGCCGAAGACGCCTTGCGCCAGTTGAACCATGAGGGCGACGGGATCGGCGGTTGGCTGGGAGCAGCCGCTGTCTGGGCCAAAGGGCTGGCTGATCAGTTATGGTCGGGCGCTGCGGGTGCAGCAGCCATCCACAACGCGTCGATCAAACGAACTTCGCCGCTTGCGCAGCAATATGCAGCCTATGGCGCAGGTCAGGTGGCGCTTCGCAGCGCAATCGTCAATGACCGCCCGCTTTATGGTGGAAACAACAACGGCCTGACATCCGATCAAGAGATCGCCATTCACCCGCCAAAGCTCAGCGGTGGCGGCGGATCGGGGGCAACTTCCGCCACCAACGATGTTGAACAAATGGCGGCAAAGATATTCGAGGCCACCCGCACCGAGGCCGAAAAGTACGCGGCGGAACTGGCTAAGCTGGAAGCGGTCAAAAAGGCGGGCCTCGTCACCGACGACACCTATAACCGCCAGTTGAAGGCGCTTCAGGACACCTACCATC
>JANMHL010000242.1:0-2276 GCA_031375125.1 Novosphingobium sp.
CCGTCGCGCAAATGGACCGCAATGCTGGTGTCGAGCAGGTAGCCCAAGGCCTAGTAAAGTCCGGGTCGGTCAGGAAAGATGTCGGGATCGCGCACTTCGACCTCTCCAATAGGCCCCAGCGCGTCGAGCAGGTCCGCCAACTGTCCCATGCGCACCTTTGCCTCCACCGGATCGGCGATCCGCCGGATCACCACTTCGCTCCCGCGCCGTTCCAGCGCGACTTCAGCCCCGGCGGCGATGCCGAAGCCCTTGGGCAGGCGCACGGCGACACTGTTGCCGGACTTGAAAGTGCGGGTGTTGTGCGGGGCGTTCATGGCGCGGGATATACGGGATATACCGCCGGGGTGCAAGATAGCTGGGGGACACGGAATACCGTGTCCCCGGCCAGCGCCATCAATGATCCGCGTAAATCCGCGCCGACTGCGCCAGCCGCTGCCGTGACGTATTCACCGGAACCGCGATCGCGGTGCCGGGGTCATAGACTTTGCCGACGCCTTTGCTGCCCTTGGGCACCCACAGTTCGACCCAGGTGTTCGAGTAGCCGTTGGGATTATAGCGGACCCAGTAGCCGTCGGGATGCAGGCTCCAGCGGGTTGCGGGGACGTCAATGCTGCCCGGTCCGCGCGGGGCGATGCCGCCCAGCACGGCGACGCGTTCGATATCGGCATAGCTCGATCCCGGGGTGGTCAGCAGCCCGCGCAGACGGCTTTCGGCTTCGACCACGGTCCGGATCGGCCCCGGCATTCCGCCGGTGATGGAGTTCAGCTGCGGGTTGGAGAACACCGACAGCGCGCTGCGGTTGAGGCCCAGCAGCATCTTCTTGGGCAGAAGTGTCGCCGCCACACCCTTCAGCCGCATATCCAGATCTTCAAACTTGGCGCGCGCAACGATTGCCCACAGCAGCAGCTGGATATCGCGCTGCGCAATTTCGGGATGGGCCACAGAATTGCGCAAGATCGTGGTCACCGCCAGCTGCGCCGAGCCTTTGACGGGGCCGAGCAGATAGCCGTCGCCCCCGCCCGGACCATAGGTTCCGGCATGGAGGCAAAAGGATTGCGCGTGCATCTTGTAGTAGCCCGGCGCCAGCACGAACCCGCCTTCAGCCGTGCGCGGCAGGGTGGCCAGGTTCAGCGCGGCGGCGGGCGGCGTAAAGCCATCGGTTTTGGCATCGCCCCAGATCGCGTCCTTCAGGCTGGTGCTGATCGGTTCTGGCCCGGCGAGCAGGTTGGGCAGCTTGGGCGTCTTGACCGGCAGATTGCGGACCACCGTATTGCCCAGCGAGCCGAATTGCGCCTGCGCCGCGGTCGCGGCCAGCGTGCCGCCGGTCAGGACCAGCAACAGCGGCAGAATGGCTTTGATCGGTTTCATGGCAGTTCCTTATTGGGTAGGCACAGCATCAATCGCTGGATCTGGGCACAGGATAGGCCTGCCAATGCAGACCTGTATTGGCTAAAATCGACAAGCGCGGCGGTTAAATTTTGCGCCAGCGCAGCGACATACAGGTGAACCCGGCGTCAATCGCGGCGATCGCGGCGTTGGGCAAGGTTACCAGTTTGAGCCCATGTGCATCCAGCGCGTCGAGGATGCGCGGGTATCCAGCCCCCGCCAGCACGCGGTCATTCACCCGCAGCACATTGGCGCCGCCGTCTTCGCCTTCGGGCACCTCGATCACCCGGTATCCGGCAAAGATCCCGGTCGCGGCCAGCGCGCGGGTCGACAGCACGGTTTCCTCATCCAGCAGTGAGCTGGCGGTTTTGAGGTGCAGGACTTGCGCCGGGGTTGCGGCGACCTCGGCGTGGTAGCCCAGCTGCTCGAGCAGTCCTGCCAGCGCCTCGGCCCCCGCAGCATCGGTCCGCGCGGATAGCCCGATCAGCACTTTATCGGGCAGTACCAGCACATCGCCGCCATCGGCATGGCCGCGCGGCAGATCGAGCACCTGGCCGAACTGCGCCGCCAATGCGGGCCGCAGAAAGGCCCCCTCACCCGCCCGGCTGGCCGCGCCCGGATGCAGCACAATCGCGCCTTCGGGGAAGACCAGCGCCGGGTCTTCCACGAAAATGGCGTCAGGAAATTGCTCCAACGGATCGAGCATGGTCAGCGCCAGGCCAGCATCGGCCAGCGCGGCGCCATAGCCCGCGTGTTCGGCCACCACGTCTTCAAACCGCGGATCAGCCCCGCCGCCAGCGCGCAAGCCGTGCACCACACTGGCCCCCGGACGGCGCAGGATCGCATGGGTAAAATCGAACACTGTGGGCATGGCGACCTCTTAAAACAGC
>JANMHL010000279.1:0-1754 GCA_031375125.1 Novosphingobium sp.
CGATATCGACCCGGCGCACCAGCGTGCGCACCACGGTTTTGCGTGGATCGCAACCAGTGTCGCTGCTCTTGAAGCGGTGCTCGGTTGGCTGGAAAGCAACGACGGCGGGACCGAGCTGGACTGTCAGATTGCGCTGCTGGCTTTCGCCGAAACGCTAGGGCAGCTGACCGGCGGCCTGCCAATGGGGCAGAACGAACTGCTGCGTCCCGGCGATCTCGGGCTGGGGCAAACAGCGCGCGATCTGGCCCACGCCTGCCGCGATTTGATCGAAGGCGACCTCGCCCAGAACCGCGCTGCAGTGGCTGCTTCACTGGCGGCCGGACAATGGCCTAGCGAGAGCTTTGGCGATACCGAACTCGATGCGATCCGCGATCAATTCCGCAAGTTTACCGATGCCGAAATCCTGCCCCACGCGCACAAGTGGCACCTCGCCAATGACCTGATCCCCGACGCCACCGTCAAGGCGATGGCCGATCTGGGCACGTTTGGCGTCTGCATTCCCGAAGAATTCGGCGGGCTGGGGCTGTCGAAACTGGTGATGTGCCTGGTTACCGAAGAATTGTCGCGCGGCTGGATCGGGGCTGGTTCGCTTGGCACCCGCAGCGAGATTGCTGGTGAACTGATTACTTGCGGCGGAACCGAGGCGCAGAAGGCGCAGTGGCTGCCCCGGATTGCCAGCGGTGAAGTGTTGCCGACGGCGGTGTTTACCGAACCGGATGTCGGATCAGACCTCGGCTCGCTGCAAACCCGGGCGCGGCAGAATGCGGGCGGCGAATGGGTGATTGACGGGGCCAAGACCTGGATCACCCACGCCAGCCGGTCTGACCTTATGACCATGCTGGTGCGCACGCTGCCTGACGCTAAAGGCTATGCCGGACTGTCGATGCTGCTGGTCCCCAAGCCGCGCGGAACCGATGCCGATGCCTTCCCGGCCGAGGGGATGGCGGGGAGCGAGATCGAGGTGCTGGGCTATCGCGGGATGCGCGAATATGCGCTGGCGTTCGATGGAATGCTGGCACCGGCTGAGGCGCTGCTCGGCGGCGAGCAGGGGCAGGGCTTCAAACAACTGATGCGGACCTTTGAAGGCGCCCGTATCCAGACTGCCGCCCGCGCCGTTGGCGTGGCCCGGCGGGCGTTGGAACTGGGGCTGAATTATGCCCTGAACCGCAAGCAATTCGGCAAGGCGATCGTCCACTTCCCGCGCGTGGCTGACAAGCTGGCGATGAGCCTGACCGATTTCGTGTTGGCGCGCGAGCTGAGCTATGCTGCAGCGCGGGCCAAGGATTCGGGCAAGCGCTGCGATATCGAAGCCGGGATGGCCAAGTTGCTGGCGGCGCGCACCGCCTGGTCGAATGCCGACGCTGCGCTGCAGATTCACGGCGGCAATGGCTATGCGCTTGAGTATGAAATCAGCCGGGTGCTGTGCGATGCCCGGATCCTCAATATCTTTGAAGGCGCTGCTGAAATTCAGGCGCAGGTGATTGCCAAGGGGTTGCTTGAGGGACGCAATTGATGAGCGACTGGGCGCCTTGGATCGGGCGCGAGGAACGCCGCAAGGACCGGATCGACGCCGGGCTGGCGGCGCGGTGGCTGGCCACGCTTGACCGTGCTGCACCGGCAGATGGAGCAGTGCCGCAAGGACTGCATTGGTGCCTGTGTCCGCCCGACGCGCCGACCGCAACATTGGGGCCAGATGGACACCCGCTGCGCAATGATGACCTGGCCAGCTTCCTCCCGCCGGTGCCGCTGCCGCG
>JANMHL010000292.1:0-4670 GCA_031375125.1 Novosphingobium sp.
TTGACCCCGTGCAGCTTCCACCCGATCCAGGTCGCCAGCTGTTGTGCCTCTGGCCCGGGCAGCAGGTGGCAGAAATTGAGCGCGGTGAGGTATTGCTCTTCGGTGATCCAGCCGCGCTCGTCGACGAATTCGCGGTGCATCAGCGCGATCTGGCCAGCGGGGCCGCCAAAGCTGAGACAGCCGATCCGCGCCGAAACGCGGACCAGTTCGGCAAAGGTGGGGGGAGCGGGGGGAGGGGGCGAGAGCATCAACAGCCTTTCCATCCGCAGCGGGCGGATCGCGAGAAAGGCAACGCTTGGGCCGCAGCCTGTCCGGGAGGTTGCACTTACCCCGATGAGGTCGGAGTAGCGGCTCTCGTCAGCCAGTTCAAGGGCATTTGCGGCGGCAAAACGGTGCCCCGCCCGGTTGGGCCGGACGGGGCGCTGACCAATCCCGCTGGCCTTATTCCCGCGGGATCTGCCAGGTGACCGAGCCGGCAAAGCTGCCCGAGATGCGCGCACCGGATTCGTCCGTCGCTGGCTCAAACCTTCCGCGGGCGCTGACCCGCTCGCAGGCCGCCCGGTCGAGCCCGGGCCAGCCGCTCGACCCGGTGACGCTGCAATTGGTCACCCTGCCGCCGCTGTCGACTGCGAGGCGGTAGCGGGTGGTCCCGGCATGTTCGGCCCGCAAATCGTGGGTCGGGTAGTCATTGGTAGTGACCCACTGCTGCCATTTGCCTTTGGGCCGGGCGCTGATCGGCTTGAACTGCGGGGGCGGGGTGGTGGTCGGTTCGGGCTGCGGGAACTTGGCCTCACCCAGCACTTCGGTGCCGTCATTGCCGCTATCGAGCTTTAGTTCGGGAAAGGTCGTGTCAGTCGCGCTGGGCGGCAGTTTCAGCCGCGTGTCCGGCCGGTCGATCACGCTGGGGTCCTTGCGCGCCGCATCCTTGGCCTTTGGCGGGGGCGGCAGCGGATCTTTTGGCTTGGGAATGTGGTGGGTGACCAGCACCTGGTCCTCGTGCCGGGTCATCGTGGCGGCCAGCCCCGTGACCAGCGCCAGCCCCAGTCCGGCCTCGATCGCCAGCACAATCGCCCCGGTTCCCAGCGTGCGGCTGGTGCCTGCAGTATCAGAATAGGCCATGGCATCCTCTCCTTGTGAAGGGATCGCCCGGTGGCCCTTGGTGTTCGCGAGTCGCACCGGACAATCGCGGGTAACGGTGTAACAGTATAACATGACTCTAGTGAGTCAAGCCCATTCCGTAACGTCAAGTGCAGGGCAGTGGCCTTACGCGGCGGGCCTGCTAAAGCGGTGGGGCTTTGGAGAGGATCAGCCGATGCCGACATTCTATGATTGCACCCCCGCCCCCAGCCCGCGCCGGGCGCGGATCGTGCTGGCCGAAAAAGGCATCGCCCACGAAGTCAAAATCGTCGACCTGTCAAAGGGCGAGCAACTCACCCCCGAATTTCGCGCGATCAACCCGGCCTGCACGGTCCCGGTGCTGGTGCTGGACGATGGCGCGGTGCTGACCGACAACGCCGGGATCGCCGCCTGGGCCGAGGCGGCGCAGCCGCAGCCGCCGCTGCTGGGCTGCACGCCATTGGAAAAAGCCCAGGTCGCCAGCTGGAATTCCAAGCTCGAAGGCGAATGCTTCATGGCCATCGCCGAAGTGCTGCGCAACACTGCCAAGGGGATGAAGGACCGTGCGCTGCCCGGCCCGCACAATTACGCGCAGATCCCCGAACTGGCCGAGCGGGGGCGGGCCCGGTTGCTGCACTTCCTTGACCGGTTTGAGGCGCATATGGCGGGGCGCGACTGGGTCGCCACCGACAGCTTCACCCTCGCCGATATCACCGCCGGGGTCGCGCTCGATTTCGCCGGCTGGGTCAAAGTTGATGTGGGCGAAGGGCGCCCCGCGATTGCGGCATGGCGGGCCAAGCTGGCCGAGCGGGCGAGCTTCGGGCTGTAACGCAACCCGCCATGCTGCTTGACGGGCGGGGCAGCACGATCTAATGGCGCCGACTTCCGGGGCATCCTGGATAGAGCTGAACATTGCCGGTGCATCGGGTTTGTCCCGGTAATCCGTCAAAGTAACCCGGCCTTTGTGACCTGGTGGAGCGTTTTCGGCTCGTGATTCGCGGTACGGGGCATTGCCCTGAGTTCGGCGCATTCGCGGGTTCCGCATTCTCTTCACCATATCGCCGCAAGGGCCATAGCAAGGTGAAGTCTTTAATGCCCACTATCAACCAGCTGGTCCGCAAGGGCCGCGTGCCGCAGAAGGCCAAGTCGAAGGTTCCTGCGATGGAGCAGAACCCGCAGAAGCGCGGCGTTTGCACCCGCGTTTACACGACCACGCCAAAGAAGCCGAACTCGGCATTGCGCAAGGTCGCCAAGATCCGGCTGACCAACCAGCGCGAAGTCATTTCGTACATTCCGGGCGAAGGCCACAACCTGCAGGAACACAGCGTTGTGCTGATCCGCGGCGGGCGTGTCCGCGATCTTCCCGGTGTGCGTTATCACGTGCTGCGCGGCGTTTTGGATACCCAGGGCGTCAAGGACCGCAAGAAGAGCCGCTCGAAGTACGGCGCCAAGCGTCCGAAGTAAGCCTTCGGGCTGGTTTTTGGTGGTCGGCGCGATGGACTTGCGCGGCCCAAGATAAGGAATTCATACGATGTCACGTCGTCGTCGTCCCGAGAAGCGGGAAATCCTGCCTGATCCGAAGTTTAAAGATCAGGTGCTGTCGAAGTTCATGAACAATCTCATGCTCGACGGGAAAAAGTCGGTTGCCGAAAGCATCGTTTACGGTGCGATGGAAACGATGGAAGTGCGGGCCAAGTCGGACCCGATCCAGCTGTTCCACGATGCGCTGACCAATGTCCGTCCGCAGATCGAAGTGCGTTCGCGCCGGGTCGGCGGGGCGACCTATCAGGTCCCGGTTGAAGTGCGGCCCGAGCGTGCTCAGGCCCTCGCGATCCGTTGGTTGATCACGGCTGCGCGCAATCGCAGCGAAACGACGATGGCCGCGCGGCTTTCGGCCGAGCTGCTCGACGCGGCCAACAACCGCGGTAATGCGGTCAAAAAGCGCGAAGACACCCACCGTATGGCCGACGCCAACCGGGCCTTCAGCCACTACCGCTGGTAAGCCTGGTACTGCAGGCCGTCTTGGCTCTGTCACACATTTGAACCAATGGACGGCGGCAATCCGGCCCCGTCCATCGACCCAAGGAATTCCCCATGGCCCGCAGCCATCCGCTCTCGATGTATCGCAATATCGGCATTATGGCGCACATTGACGCCGGTAAGACCACGACTACCGAGCGCATTCTGTATTATACCGGCAAGTCCTACAAGATTGGCGAAGTCCATGACGGCGCCGCCACCATGGACTGGATGGAGCAGGAGCAGGAGCGGGGGATCACGATCACCTCGGCCGCGACCACCTGTTTCTGGAACGACCACCGGATCAACATCATCGACACCCCCGGGCACGTCGACTTCACCATCGAAGTCGAACGCTCGCTGCGCGTGCTCGATGGCGCAGTTGCGTGCTTTGACGGCGTGGCCGGGGTCGAGCCCCAGTCCGAAACCGTCTGGCGCCAGGCCGACAAATACGGCGTCCCGCGGATGTGCTTCATCAACAAACTTGACCGCACCGGCGCCAACTTCAAATACTGCGTGCAGTCGATCATCGACCGCCTTGGCGCAAAGCCCGCTGTGCTTTACATTCCGATCGGTCTCGAAGCCGACCTCAAGGGTCTGGTCGATCTGGTCGAGAACCGTGCGATCATCTGGAAAGACGAAGCGCTCGGCGCCGAATTCTTTTACGAAGAAATCCCGGCAGACCTGGCCGACGAAGCAGCGCAATATCGCATGGACCTGATTGAACTGGTAATCGACCAGGACGACGATGCGATGGAAGCGTACCTCGACGGCAAGGAGCCCGATGTCGCAACGCTCAAGGCGTGCATCCGCAAGGGTACGCTCAACCAGTCGTTCGTGCCCGTCTGCTGCGGCAGCGCGTTCAAGAACAAGGGCGTTCAACCGCTGCTCGACGCAGTGGTCGATTACCTGCCTTCGCCGCTCGACATTCCTGACGTTCAGGGCCTGAAGATGGACAGCGACGAGAAGGACAGCCGTCCGCCAACCGACGATGCGCCATTCAGCGCGCTGGCCTTTAAGGTGATGAACGATCCGTTCGTCGGCTCGCTCACCTTCATCCGGATCTATTCGGGGACGCTCGTCAAGGGCACCTACTTGAACTCGGTCAAGGACAAGAAGGAAAAGGTCGGGCGGATGCTCGAAATGCACGCCAATGACCGCAAGGACGTTGACGAGGCTTTCTGCGGTGACATCATCGCGCTGGCCGGTATGAAGGAAACCACTACTGGCGACACGCTGTGCGCCGAACGTTTCCCGATCGTGCTCGAGCGGATGGAATTCCCTGATCCGGTGATCGAGCTTTCAGTCGAACCTAAGACCAAGGTCGATCAAGAACGAATGGGCGTCGCGCTCCACCGTCTGTCCGCTGAAGATCCCTCGTTCCGCGTATCGACCGATCACGAATCGGGCCAGACTATCATCAAGGGGATGGGCGAGCTTCACCTCGACATCATCGTCGATCGGATGCGCCGTGAGTTCAAGGTCGAGGCCAACGTCGGTGCGCCGCAGGTGGCCTACCGCGAATACCTCGCCAA
>JANMHL010000330.1:0-3748 GCA_031375125.1 Novosphingobium sp.
GCAGCGTCAACTGGTTCGCCGCCGCTCTTTAACTGGTTTCCCTGACCAATCCAGCGTCATCGCTTACCCACGACACGCTTGCCAGAATTGGCGCAAAATGTAACGATCCATCCTGGGTCGCGGGGGAGCTAATCGGCACCATGGCGAACAGAAGCACAGTTATCGCGGCCGCACTGCTGCTGGCCGGCAGCGGCGCTGCTGCACAAGTGATCACCCCGCAGCCGGTTGGGCAGGACGATCAGGATTTGGCCGAACCTGCCGACGAGCAGGAAGCCCCTGGAACCCGGCTAAGGGTGTGCTCGAACAATTGGCGTCGCTGCCCTGATCCCACAATGCTGGACCGCGAACCAACGCTGTTGTCAAACGATCTACCCGCCCCTGACGCCAAGCGGGAGCGCCCTACCGGGCGCCGCGTATACGTCAGGCGCAGGCTGGTGATGTTTCAGGATGGCAAGCTCATCCAGATCAAGACCACGCGCCAGACCCATTATGCTGGCGGTAATACTTGGGTTGCCAAACCCGGCGACGCACCGTGGATGGCGCAGATCCAGCGCCCGGTTTTTGTTCGCAGCCTAACCAGCCGCGCCCTGCAATGGGATGACCGGCAGTTCTGCGGCGGGGCCAAGATCGCGCCCGGCTGGATCGTTACGGCGGCACACTGCTTGAATGACAGCGGTGTCGATATCCGCGCCGCTGGTTACCGGGTCCGTCTGGGCATGACCGATATCCGCGACGGGCGGATCGGTGCCAGTTACAAGATCGTCCGGGTGATCCAGCATCCCAATTATGGCAAGCCAGCACGCTTTTCCAACGATATCGCGCTGATCCAGTACGCAACCGACGAAGAAACCGCGCGCGCCCGTCCGTCGTGGATCGAAACGATCGCGATTGATCCCACGCCGCCCGGCGCCAAGTCCTTTGGCGGCAAGGAAGCGTGGTTTTATGGCTGGGGCGTAACCAACAGCCAGCGGCCCTCGGCCGAACTGCGCTATGGCAAAATCAAATTGCAGCCCGATACGGGCTGCACCACCCCAATGATCGCACTGTGCGGCCGTGGTGAGGGCGTTAGCGGATCGACCCAATGCCATGGCGACAGTGGCGGGCCGCTCATCGTCCACTATGGCCGCGTGCCGGTGCTGGTCGGGCTGGTCAGCCACAATGCTGGCAAGCAGACCTGCGGTGTCAATGAAAAGCAAGGGGTCTACACCCGAGTAGCCGCCGCGCGCGGCTGGATCGAGGGCTACACCGGCCGACTTCCGGCTGCGCCGACCGCATTGCAGCAGCGCTGATAGCCACGCGACACCGGGGCAGGCCCAGCCCGCCCCGGCGCAGGAATTTGGTTACGGCTTGATCGGGTTACCGTTTGGATCGCCTTCGTCGGTTGCAGCGGCTTCTGCATCGGTGCCTTCGCTGGCCGCAGCAGTGGCAGCTTCGGTGGTTACAACGGTCGTTTCCGCCTTCTTTTCGCAGCCGGCAACGGCAATGGCCGAGGCCGCGATAAGCAATCCGGTGGCAAGTTTGCGCATGGGTAAAGTCTCCTGTTGCAGTGGCGGGACTATGCCAGTCCCATTTTCGAAAGCAATTGGCTAAATTCGGGCGCGGTCCGAACTGGATCGAGCAGCGGATCGGTCTGCGCCAGCAGCAGCCCGGAATCGCGCGCCGCCGCGGCCTGCGCCAGCCGATCCAACGCTTGGTCAAGCTGGCCCCACTGCGCCAGAACCTGCGCCTGCTGGTATTTTGACGTCGCGCCATAGTCCGCGAGCAACCGGGCAAATGCCGCCTCTGCAGCCGGTTTGTTGCCCAGCCGGGCCTGCGCCATCGCCTCGCCCGGCAGACGGATAAAGGTAATCGGTTCCGCCGCAAAGGCGGCCAGCGCATCCTGATATCGGCCGGTCAGATAAAGCGCCGAACCAATCGCCGCATGGGCCGCACTCAACTTGGGATTGAGCACCAGCGCCTGGTCCATTTTGGCCGCGGCCTGAACATAGTCCCGCCGGGCCATCGCGATATAGCCAGCCGCGCGGAAGGCCCCGGGATTAAGCGGATCGAGCGCCAGCGAGCTGGCTATCGCGGCATCGGCATCGCTGGCCCGGCCCGTAAAGGCGCAGTAAAGCGCATAGGTCCGCAGCACATCGGCATCGCCCTCACCCAGTTCGCGCGAGCGCTCATAGGATTGCCGCGCATCCTTGGGGTTGAGCCGCCCGTTGTAAATCGCATAGCCCAGCGCCGAATGCGCCTCAGCCAATTTTGGCGCAGCTTTAACCGCCGCCTCAGCCGATGCGACCGCGCGGTCATAGTATTGCCGCGCCTCTTCAATCCGGTTGGTCTGGTTGGCAATCACCGCCTGAACTTTTGAAAGTGCCGCCAACGCCGAGGCATAGCCCGGATCAAGCCGCACGGCGGTGTCAAATTGGACCAAGGCCGCGCGATCACTCGCTTCGTTGGCGCTGGTTTCAACCAGTGCTTTGCCGCGCAGATAGGCGTCAAAGGCCGCCGCATTCTTGGTGCCGCCAAGCTGTGCCAAATCGCCCGAGCGACCCTCGGCAATTGCTTTAGCACTGATTTCATTGGCCAGCGCGCGGCTGACAATCGCGGCGATCTCGCTTTGCATTGCCAGCACATCGCTGGGCTTGCGGTCGATCACTTCGCTCCAGTCAACCCCGGCATCGCGGCCGTTGACCAGTTCGACCGAGACCCGGATCATGTCGGTCCCCGCCCGTACACTGCCGCGCAGCACGTGCGCCACGCCTAGCCGCTTTGCGATGGTCAGCACGTCTTGGTTGTTGTCACGAAACTCCGCCGAAGATGTTGGTGCAGCAATCCGCAGCAGCCGGTTGCGCGACAGCGCGGCGCGCAGTTCCTCTGACAGCCCGGCGGAAAAATAGGCCTGGGTTTGATCACCCAGACTGCTGAACGGGATCACCGCGATGGTGTTCTCGCTAGCCTTGGCGGCCCCTGGCAACAGCGTTTTCCAGACCAGAACACCGCCTGCCGCCGCCAGCGCCGCCGATCCGCCGCCAATCAGGACCGCGCGGCGTGATGGCTTTGGCGTCGTGATCGGGGCCGGCGCCTGCGCCTCGCGCCCGGCCAAAACGGTGATCGCACGGATTGCCGAGGCGATCTCTGGCGCATCGGCCTTGCCGCGCCATTTGGACACATTGATTAGCTGAAACTGCCGGAACCCCAACGGCGCGTGACTGCCATCGAGCGACAACGGGACTAGGCAGCCTCGCTCTCGTCCGCGCGTTGCCTCATCCCGGACCCAGTGCGAATCAACCGAGGTGCGCGACCACAGCACCACCACCGCATCGGCCGATTCCAGCGCGGCTTCGGTGGTCGGCAGGAACGTATCGCCGCCTTCCAGCAGCCCGTCCCACCAGACCTGAATTCCGGCGCGTTCCAGCGCCGCGATAACCGTCAGCGCACGCTTTTGGTCACCCCGGGCATAGCTCAGGAATACGCTGGGTCGCGCGCCGCCAAGTTCTGTGTCTGCAACTGATGCTGGCATAGCGCTGCCGCTGTCTCCTGGTGCCTTAGCGACCGTCTTTGCGGCAGCTTAGGGGTGCTGCCGCTAGACTGCAACCGGCGCAATGATTGGCGCCTGCGGGGCATAGCCGGTGACTTCGAAATCCTCGATCCGGTAGTCAAAAATGCTGCCCGGGCGGCGCAGGATCGCCAGCTTGGCCCCGCCGCTCGGTTGCCGCGCCAGCTGGGTTTCAGTGAGCAAGGCGTGAATTTGGCGATGACA
>JANMHL010000345.1:0-5055 GCA_031375125.1 Novosphingobium sp.
ACGGTGAGTTCTATTTCATCGAAATGAACACCCGGCTGCAAGTTGAACACCCCGTGACCGAAGCGATCACTGGGGTCGATCTGGTCCGTGAACAAATCCGCATCGCCGATGGCAAGCCGCTGTCAGTCCGGCAGGAAGATATCGAGTTCAACGGCCACGCGATCGAATGCCGGATCAACGCGGAAGACCCGTGGAACTTCACCCCCTCGCCCGGTCTGGTCAGCAATTACCACGCTGCCGGCGGCATGAACGTACGGGTCGATAGCGGGCTCTATGCGGGCTACAAAATCCCGCCCTATTACGACTCCATGATCGCCAAACTGATCGTCAAAGGCCGCACCCGCGAAGGCTGCATCATGCGCCTGAAACGCGCGCTGGAAGAAATGGTCATCAGCGGCGTGAAGACCAGCATCCAGCTGCATCAGGCGCTGATGAACGAGCCGGACTTCATCCACGGTGATTACACGATCAAGTGGCTGGAGGAGTGGCTGGCGGGGCGGGCGAACTGATCTAGCTGACCAGATTTGTAAGACCAAAGACCAACCCAGCGGCAACGAAGTAGCCAAAGCAATGGGCGATCAAAAGCTTCGGGAAAACACCAAGTCGACCTTCTTGGTTCGCACTCATCACGATATCAAAGCCTGGCCCGTTTGAAAGAGACAAGGCACCAGCAGCGAAAACTGGAATCAAGGCCCACCAGAAGGAGAGCTTTTCCAAGCCCGCGGCGATTGCCACACCAATCACTAAAAGTGCTGCCAGTGATTGAAGCTTCATTCCAACGGCACCCCAGGCAACTGCTTCGCCGTGCGGATCGTCAGGCTTGTTTTCACACTCGCCACATTAGGAGCGGGCGTCAGCTTCGAAGTCAAAAACTCCTGAAAACTTTGCAGGTCTTTGCTGACGATCTTCAGGATGAAGTCAATCTCGCCATTCAGCATATGGCATTCGCGCACTTCGGGTAGATCGCCCATTGCGGTTTCAAATTCGCGCAGTGAATCTTCGGCCTGGCTCTTCAGGGAAACCATCGCGAACACGGTGATCGCGAAGCCCAGTTTCGAGCTATCGAGATCGGCATGATAGCCACGGATAACGCCCAGTTCTTCGAGAGCGCGGACCCGGCGCAGGCACGGCGGCGCGGTCAGGCCGACGCGGTTGGCCAATTCAACATTGGTGACCCGGCCCTCATCTTGCAATTCGGCCAGCAAGCGGCGGTCAATGGAATCAAGATTGGCCATGGTCTGCACCCCTGCGCTGCGGCAAATGCCCGGAAATGCGCCACCGGGGCAACATTCACCACATTTCAAAGCCGCTGGCGATAATTTTATTGTTTATGGCGGCAACTGTCCCGCTTTGCAACGCACCTTTCAGAAGCCCCGCAGACTGGGGACAAACTTGGTACACCGCCTCGCGCACAGGCGGCGTCTGCCAGAGTGAACGTGCCATGCATTTCGATGACCGCCTTGGAACCGTGCTGCGCCTTCGCGCGACCGGCGGGGCGGTGCAGCGCATCCAGTATCGTCAACTGCTTGATCTGCTTGGCACTTTGCCCAGCGATGCGCGCGGCGAGCAGCTTGACGCAGGCTATGACCGGCTGGGTGAACTGGCCGCAAAGATCCCGCAGGCCGACCGCGCTGCGACGATCCGCGATGCCGGACTGCGGCTGCGCGCCCCGCGCTTGGTCGCAGCCTTGGCGGCGGGGGAACCGGCAGTTGCCGCTGCGGCCCTGCAAAGCGCGCAGTTGGGCAGTGATGAATGGCTCGACCTGGTTCCGGCACTGCCGCCTGCAGCCCGACCCGCGCTGCGTCAACGCCGCGATCTGCCGGGCGAAGTTACCACGTTGTTGACCCGGCTGGGGATCAATGATCGCGGACTGCCGCCTGCGCCCATGCCGGTCGGAGCGGCTGCGTCAATCACGCAGTCCTTGCCACCACAGCCCGAACCAGAAGTGTCGTCAGCGCCGGTGGAACTGGTGCAGGACGACGCCGCGATCCTCCCGCCGCACCCGACACAAGGCGACGGAGCAATTGGCGCGATCGTCAAGCGGATCGAGGCCTATCGCCGGTCCAAGCAGGTGATCGATCAAGCCCCGGCCAACGATTCGCCGCGACTGCCGCTGGGCGAGGATCACGTGCTGCAAGTACCCGAAGTGGTCCGCGCGTTTGATTTCGCAACCGATGCCGAAGGGCGGATCGTCTGGAGCGACCCCGGCGTCGCGCCGATGGTGCTGGGCTTGCGGTTGGCGGGCTGTGCCAAGGCTAAGGACTTTGCCCTGTTGGTGCGCCGTCACCAGCCTTTGGCGGCACAACCGATGGCGCTGGACGGTGCCGCCGCAATTGCCGGCAAGTGGCAGCTGGATGCCGCCGCCTGGTTTGATCCGCTGACCGGTGGCTACCTAGGCTATCGCGGACGAATGCGCCGCCCGGCGACAAATGCGCCGCTGGTGCCCCCGGTGACCGACAGCCAGGCCGACCGGATCCGCCAGATGCTGCATGAATTGCGCACGCCGGTGAACGCCATTCAGGGCTTTGCCGAAGTGATCCAGCAGCAGCTGTTCGGCCCGACCCCGCACGAATACCGCGCGCTGGCCGCCGGGATCGCCGGGGATGCGGCCCGGATGCTTTCGGCATTTGAAGAGCTTGAGCGGCTGGCGCGGCTCGATTCGGGCGCGATGGAACTTGAAACGGGCGAAACCGATCTGGCCGAAGTGGTTCAGGCCACGGTTGCCCAACTGAGCGCCCACACCGCCTCGCGCGGCAGCGGCTTTGCGCTGAAGATTGAGGCCGATCACCTGCCGGTGGCGCTTGACCGGCTGGAAGTCGAGCGGATCGTCTGGCGGCTGCTGGCGACACTGGCCGGGGTCAGCGCGCCGCTCGAAGTGCTCAAGCTTAAGCTGCGGAGCCGGGGCGGAATGGCCCGGATTGATCTAGCGCTACCAGAAGTGCTGGCGGCCAAGGACGGCGATGCGCTGTTTCAGGCTGCGGCGGGTACCGTTCCGCAAGTTATTTCCGCAGGCGTGTTCGGGGTCGGCTTTGCGCTGCGGCTGGCCCGCGCCGAGGCCCGCGCGGCGGGCGGACAGCTGGTCCGCAAGGATGACAAGCTGCGGCTGACCCTGCCAGACTTGACCGCAGCCGTGCTGGCCCATACCGAAGACGCCTAAGGCGCTGTGGCGGGTTCATAACCGCAGGCAAGCAGGGGAATGACGGTCTTGTCCAGCAAGCGAATCACGGATTTGCCCGGCAAGGCCGACGCCGTGCGCTTTAAACCGGGTTTTGGGCAACGCTTCGTCGTAACCGTCGATACCGAAGAAGAGTTCGACTGGACCAAGCCGATCGCGCGCGAGGGCCATACCGTCCATTCGGTCGCGCGGCTGGCCCGGTTCCAGGAATTCTGCGAAGGGCACGGCGTTTGCCCGATCTATCTGGTCGACTATCCAATCATCTCGTCCCCCGCCGCCGCCGAAATCCTGCGCGATGCTGTTGCAGCCGGCAAGGCTGAGGTCGGGGTCCAGCTGCACCCCTGGGTAAGTCCGCCGTTCGAAGAAGAAGTCAGCCCGTTCAACAGCTTTGCCGGCAATCTTCCCGCAGAGCTCGAACGCGCCAAATTCCGCAATTTGCGCAGTGCGATCGAAGCGGCAATCGGTGCGCCGCCGCTGATCTATCGCGCCGGTCGCTATGGGGTTGGACCGAACACCGCCGAAATCCTGACTGAGGGCGGGATTGCGGTCGATAGCTCGGTTCGCGCCACCTTTGACTATTCGAGCGGTGGCGGACCCAATTTCCGGGACTGCCCGGTAACACCCTATTGGATCGACCAGTCCAGAGGCTTGATGGAACTGCCCCTGACCACGGTCTACTGGGGCTTGCTGCGCCAGTTCGGCACAGCGCTCTATGCCCGGATGTGGCGGGTGCCACGGCTGCGCGGGGCGCTCGCCCGGATCGGGATGCTCGAGCGGATTCCGCTGACACCCGAAGGGGTTACGATCGAAGAAGCCTTGCGCGGGATCGACATTGCGATCGATATGGACCTGCCGGTGCTGGTGTTTTCGTTCCACTCGCCTTCGCTCGCGCCGGGCTTCACCCCTTACGTCCGCAGCGAAGACGATCTCGATGCGTTGTATGACTGGTTCCGGCAGGCTTTTGCCTATCTGGACCGGCGCGGCGTGCGGCCAACCAAAGTTAGTGAACTGATCGATGCCGTGGCGCTTGCGTAACGCGACACGCCCCGCTAGGGCGACCCCCGCATTCGCGCACATGGGCCTGTAGCTCAGTTGGTTAGAGCTGGCCGCTCATAACGGCTAGGTCGCGGGTTCGAGTCCTGCCGGGCCCACCACGCGAATTGCACAAAACCCCAGGTCGGGGAGTGGCGCAGCCCGGTAGCGCGCTTGCTTTGGGAGCAAGATGTCGCAGGTTCGAATCCTGTCTCCCCGACCATTATATCGGTGACTTGTAAGTCACTGATATAATTTATAAAAATAGACCATTTTTGACCTGTGCAGGAACTGTGTAGAACTTTTTTCGGTTTGCCTCGAATGTCGGCGACTTGAGGCCCCCGCTTTCACATTATTTTTGGTCAATGGCAGAGAGAGATTCGGGCACCGATATAGGCATCACCAAGACGGGGTGCCCTTCGAATGTAAACTGCTGTGCCCGAACGGGCAAGGACGTGCGCGGGTCGATGTCGATGCAGACCCAGTCGCCGTTGACCTTCAGCCCGGGAGTTTCGTCGAAGATCTCCGCGATGGGTCTTGCCTTGCGATCGAGCATTTAGTCAGTGCTCCGTTACCACTTCGGACGCCAGGAGGCGGCGTGCGCCAGGCAAAGTAGTCGGTCGCGCGATGTTGGCTGATTGCGGTTAGAGATTCGGATACCGATTTTCACATCGACTCCTCCCCATTTTCCGGTTGGCTTTCCTTAAGAGGTGTTGGCTATGAGGGCACCGCTGGTTGATACTTACGATTTGGGCCTTGCTTACGCACACATTGGCTCAGGCCGTGTCGGCAATAGGCTAAGCCCGGAGGGTGTCGACAATACACTGCCTGCGCCTATGCAAGTCCGT
>JANMHL010000406.1:0-5622 GCA_031375125.1 Novosphingobium sp.
CTGCATTTGACGTTGTTGGTTCGCCCAACTCGATGGTTCTGGTGACGTTGCCTTCGGGGTCGGTCAACCTGACCCGCGTCAGCGGCACCGAAACGATGTCGCTCAGCGGTTTCAACACCAACCCGAACGGTGCGTTCCAGCTTAATGTTGCTGGCGCTGGTAGCTTCAACGTCGGCGGCACGCTGACCGTGGGTAGCGGCCAGGTTCCTGGCACCTACACCGGCACCTTCGCGGTTTCGGTCGAATACCAATAAGCCTTTTTCACCCCCACCGGGTGTAAAGACAGGGGCCGCATCCGCTTTGCGCGGGTGCGGCCCCTTTTCATTGTGCGCGGCGCAGACACGGTTAGCCGAAAGTTAACCTTGTTTTCCTAGACCCATAGGGAACTTACCGAGGGGCCGATTGATCCCTCGGTCAGCATTCTCTGAGGGGTCCCGATGAACCAACTTCCCGTTCTCCGCCGGATTGCACTGTGTGCTGCTGCTTTGGTCAGTGCCGCAGGTGCGCTTCCGGCCCGTGCCCAGGGCGACCTGCTGGTCGCGCCGACCCGGGTGGTCATCAATGGCGGGGGCGGCGCCGAAGTCGTGCTCAGTAACATTGGCGACAAGCCCGCAACGTACCGAATCTCGCTCGAACTGCGGCGGATGGACGAGACCGGCGATTTCAACGAAGTGCCCGAAGCCGAGGCCAACCCCGGCGAACGCGCCGCGCTCGATATGATCCGCTATGCCCCGCGCCGCGTGACGCTGTTGCCGGGTCAACCACAAGCTGTGCGAATCTCGGTCCGCCCGCCCGAAGGCCTGCCCGACGGCGAATACCGCGTGCACATGAATTTCCGCGCCGTGCCAACTGCCGATCCAGTCGAAGCCGGTGCAGCCGATCCCGCGCAAGCCGCCGGGGTCTCGATCAAGCTGGTTCCGGTTTATGGAATCACGATCCCGGTGTTCGTCCGCAAGGGGCGGCTCGAGGGGCAAGCGACATTAGGTGCAGCGCAACTGATCCGCGCAGATACCGGCGCCTTCGTCGAACTCGACATGGGCCGCAGTGGCACTCGCTCGGTCTATGGCGAGATCATCGGCAAGGATGCGCAGGGCCAGGTGGTCTTCTCAATCCGCGGGGTTGCGATCTATTCCGAAGTGACCCGCCGCAAGGCCCGGATCCCGGTGAACGCCGAGCAGCTCGCGCGGCTGCATGGCCGGATCAAGATCGAGTACCGCGAACTGCCCGAAAACGGCGGGGCGCTGCTGGCCCAAACCACCGCGACGTTCCCGTAACCCACTGAACACAAACAGGCATTTGATCGGCATGACGTCATGAAGCGCTGGCTCTCTCAAACGGTAAGAACCGTCGCACTGGTTGCGGCGGGTTTTGCTGTCTGGGCCGCGCCCGCGCTGGCCGATAGCTGGAAAGCCAATGACGACGATGTGCTGATCCTTGAGCTGCGCAGCGGCAAGTACAAGCTGGGCGAATCGCTGCGCGGGTATCAAACCCCCGGCGGGGTCTGTGTCGATTTTGCTGATTTGATCCAAACGCTCGATCTGCCGATCCGGCTCGACAAGAAGTCGCGCCGCGCAACCGGCTGGGTCTTCGCCGAGGATCAGCGGCTGGTGATCGACCGCGATTCCAATACAGTACAAACCATGAACGGAAGCCGCGCAATCGGTGCTTCGGCGATTGTTGATACGCCCGAAGGCTGGTGCATGAGCCTGCCCGCGCTGTCGCAGTGGCTGGGGGTGCAATTCCGGCCCGACATCGGCAATCTCACCGTGGTGATCGAAAGTGACCGCAAGCTGCCATTTCTGGAAGCGATTGAGCGCAAGAGTCGCGCCGCGCGACTTCAGCGCCCGACCAATCGCGATTTCGATCTGGCCAGCCTGCCGCAGGCCAGTGCGCCCTATCAAGCCTGGCGCGCACCGGCGGTCGATGTTCAGATCCAAAGCCAGTGGAGCCGGACCGGCGGGGTGAAAACACAATACGAAGCGCTGGCCAGCGGCGAGGCTGTCGGGATGAGCTATACCGCGCGGCTGGCTGGAAGCGATGGGATCGCGCCGGATTCGCTGCGCCTGAAGCTTTATCGCAACGATCCGGCGGGCGCGATGCTCGGACCATTGGGTGCAACACAGATCGCCTTGGGTGACGTCGATACGCCGCCCAGCGCGCTAGCCGCGCAGGGTGCCTATGGCCGGGGTGCGTTCATTTCCAACCGCCCGCTCAACTTGCCGTCGCGGTTTGGGGTAACCACACTGCGTGGCACGCTGCCGTCCGGCTGGGACGCGGAACTCTATCGCAACGGCACGCTGCGCGCCTATCAGGCCGATCGCGGCGATGGCCGTTATGAATTCCCCGATATCGAGCTGCAATTTGGCGAGAATGATTTTGAGGTCGTGCTCTATGGCCCGCAAGGCCAAGTCCGCCGCGAACAGACCAGCCAGAACGTTGGGATCGATAGCCTGCCGCCGGGCAAGACCTGGTACTGGGGCGGAATCGTTGATGAAGGCCGCGATCTGGTCGGGCTGGGCTCGTCGGGATATACCACCCAGACGGGGCTGCGCTGGGGCGTGGGGGTTGAGCGCGGGCTCGACAAGCGAACCACCGCTGGGCTTGGCTATCACAGTCTGACCCGCTCTGGCCGCCGCCGCCACTATCTCGAAGCAAGCTTGCGCCGCTCGCTTGGCCCGGTGCTGGTCGAACTGTCGGGCGCGCAGCAATTTGGCGCAGGCCGGGCGCTGCGCGGGCAGGCTTTGGGCCGGATCAAGGGCGTAAATTTCGATGCGCAGGTGCTGTGGGTCGATGGTTCGTTCGATTCGGACCTGGTTTCGATCGAGCAGCGCCGCGAATTTGGACTGCGGCTTTCAGGCCCGGTCAAAATCGGCAGCTGGAGGTTGCCGGTTGAGGCCGGGGTGCGCCAATCACTGTCGCGCCGGGGGGTAAAGGTTACCGAAGTGTTAACGCGCGGATCGGCCCACGTCGGCCGGGCCGCGTTGACGGTCGAGCTGCTCAATCGGCAGGTGTCCGGGCCTGCGCCGCTGATCGCGAGTGAAGATCAGGGCAACCGCCTGACCGTGATTGGCAATAGCCAGATCGGGCGGATCCGGCTGCGCGGGCAGGCGGCATTTGGGCTTGATGGCAACCATCCGGGCTTTCAGCGCGCGCAGATTGTTGCTGATACCCCCCTCGGCAAGGCGTCTACGCTGCGCTTGGGCTTTGATTATGATGCTGTCGGCGACCGGCAGGATTATTCGCTTGGCTACGTCCACCAGTTTTCGCGCTTTGCGCTGCGCGGTGAAGGCCGGATCGACAGTCGCGGCAATCTCGGCTTGGGGATGACGCTGGCGTTCTCAATCGGACCCGATCCGGTTGACGGCGGCTGGCGGCTGTCGCGTGAACGGCTGGCCCAGACCGGGCAGGCCAGCATCGAGGTTTACCGCGACGAAAATGGCGATGGCTATCGCCAGGCTGATGAGCCAGCGGTCGAAGGCGTGTCGATCGAGGCCGGTTTCCGCTCAAGCGACAAAGCCACCAACGGCGCGGGTCGCGCAGTAATTGATGGGCTGATCCCCTATGTCCCGGTGCTGGTCTCGATCGACACCGGATCGCTGCCGGATCCGCTGCTCCAGCCCAAGGGCCAAGGCATGGTGATGATCCCGCGTCCCGGCGTGGCGACCAAAATCTCGCTGCCGCTGGCGCCAACCGGCGAGATTGAGGCGATTTTGCTGGGCGCCGATGGCGAACCGCGCGGCGGTGTTTCGATCGAGCTGGTTGATCCGGCCGGCCGCGTGGTGCTGCGCGGGTCGAGTGATTTTGATGGCTATCTGCTGTTCGATTCGGTGCCCTATGGCAGCTATCGGTTGCGGCTGGCCGGAACCAGCGCGGCGGCATTGGGAGCGCGGACCGAGCTATCCGGCCTGATCCGGATCGACCGGGCACAGACGTCGCTGCGGCTTGGGCGATTGCGGATCGAAGCCGGTGCGCCGCCACCGGATAGTGCGCCAACGACAATTGCCAAGGCCGATTAACCGCGCGATTAAATTCCAGTTGACCGGGCGGCCTCCCGGGCATTACGCCTGCGGGTAATCTTACGCATCCACAAGGAACTGCCATGTCGCTCGATTCGCTGGCCCGCACGGCCTACAACGAAGATCACGAAGCCTTCCGCCAGACGGTCCGCCGCTTCATGCAGGAAGAAATTGCCCCGCATCAGGCCGAATGGGCCGACGCCGGGATTGTTCCCAAATCGATCTGGCCCAAGGCCGGCGAGCTGGGCCTGCTGTGCCCGACGGTGCCCGAGGAATACGGCGGGCTGGGGCTCGACTTTGGCTACAACGCGATCGTCGATGAAGAGACGGCCTACTATGGCGGGGTGACCACCGGATTCTCGCTGCAGTCGGATATCGTCTCGAACTATCTGATCGCGCATGGCTCGGAAGAACAGAAGCGCGAATGGCTGCCCAAACTGGTTTCGGGCGAAGTGATCACCGCCATCGCGATGACCGAGCCGGGCACCGGATCGGACCTGCAGGCCATGCGGACCACCGCGAAAAAGGACGGCAACCATTATGTCATCAACGGCAGCAAGACCTATATCACCAACGGCCAGAACGCCGATCTGATCCTGGTCTGCTGCAAGACTGACAGTGATGTCCAGCCAGCCTGGAAGGGCGTCTCGATCGTGCTGGTCGAAGCCAATCGCGAAGGTTTCAAGCGCGGCCGCAACCTCGACAAGATTGGGCAGGACGAGGCGGATACCTCGGAACTGTTCTTTGAGGACGTCCGGGTGCCGATCACCAACTGTTTGGGGCAAGAAGGCCAGGGTTTTATCTATTTGATGAGCGAGCTACCGCAGGAACGCTTGTCGATTGCGGTCTCAGCGCAAGCCAGCGCGCAAAAGGCGTTCGACATGACGGTTGAATATACCCGTGATCGCAAGGCCTTTGGCAAACCGATCCTCGACTTCCAGAACAGCCGGTTCGTGCTGGCGGACTTGAAGACCAAGCTGCAGGTCGGCTGGGCCCACCTCGATTGGGCGCTGACCCGTCACCTCAAGAAAGAACTGACCCCTGAAGAAGGCGCCGCGGCCAAGCTGTGGCACACCGAAATGCAGTGGGAGATGATGGACAAGTGCTTGCAGCTGTTCGGCGGGGCCGGATACATGAATGAATACCCGATTGCCCGGATGTGGCGAGGGGCGCGTGTCACGCGGATCTTCGGCGGGACCAGTGAAATCATGAAGGAACTGATCGGGCGGAAATTGTAAGGGGAATTGCCCTTAGCTCGATATGCGAAGGGGGCCGGATGGCCCCCTTCTGCGTTTCAGTTCACCCGCACCCGTTTGTCCGGCACGATCCGCACCCGCTTGTCGGGGCGCGGTTTGGGCCGGGGCGGGATAGTGCGGATGTGGGTCGGGACGCTGACCCATTCCTCGGTCACGATGGTTTCCTTGCACTCGCGCGGTTGCGCCGGGGCGGTTGTCGCGACCTGAACAAAGGCGACCGGGACCATCACGGTCATCGGCGCATAGCCATAGCCGACCACGCCTTGGGTGTGGGCCTGACCATAGCCCGGTCCCCAGCTGGTGTGCTGATCGAGATAGGCTTCGCACCAATCGCGCGCGGCGCGGTTGTC
>JANMHL010000084.1:0-2312 GCA_031375125.1 Novosphingobium sp.
TCACCGTCTCGTCTATCGGTGTGGTCGACCGCGCATTGCGCGAGTACCAGGGCGAGGTGGCCAAGGTCGATATCTCGGCTGTGCCTGAAATTGACACTGTCGGGGCCTGGACAGTCTGGCGTGTGCTGCGCGATCATGACGCGGAACTGGTTGGCGCCAGTGACAAGGCCGAGCGGCTGATCGCCGCGGTCAGCAAGTCGAAGGGAGAGGGCCACACGGGCGCGCTTCGTCTGCCGCTGGTCGCCCGGACTGCCGAAGGGGTTGGGCTGCTGGTCACCGACTGGGGCGCTGGCACCATCCGGATGCTGGGCTTTCTGGGGGCCGTTCTGGTCGCCTGGTGGTCCATCCTGCGCAGCCCGTCGCGGATGCGCTGGCTGGCCGTGGTGCGCCAGGCCGAACTGGTCGGCATCTCTGCATTGGGCATTGTCGGCCTGATGAGCTTCCTGGTCGGGATCGTCATTGCGCAGCAAGGCGCAGTGCAGCTCGAGCAATTCGGTGCCGAGATCCTGACGGTCAATCTCACCGGACGGATCGCATTGCGCGAATTGGGGGTTTTGATGACCGCAATCATGGTTGCGGGCCGTTCGGGCTCGTCCTTTGCGGCGCAGATCGGGACTATGAAACTGACCGAGGAAATCGATGCGATGCGCACGATCGGGGTCTCCCCGGTCGAAGCCCTGGTGATCCCGCGGATCCTGGCGGCCGTGGTGATGATGCCGCTGCTGGGCTTCTACGCGGCAATCGCGGCGATTGTCGGCGGGGCGTTCATTTCCTCGTTCACGCTGGGCATTCCGTTCATGACCTTCCTGCTGCGCGTGCAGGAAGTGGTGCCGATCCACGATGTCTGGGTAGGGCTGGTCAAGGCGCCGTTCTTCGGCCTGATCATCGCCTTGTCCGGTTGCTATCAAGGCATGCAGGTCAAGGCCAATGCTGAAGAGGTGGGTTTACGCACCACTTTGGCGGTGGTCCAGGCAATCTTCATGGTGATCGTGCTCGATGCATTCTTCGCGGTGTTCTTCACCGAAGTGGGCTGGGGATGATGCTGCCATGAACGAGGAGGACATCGAAGATATCCGCGGCGACGTGGTCGATGCCGCGCACAATCGCATGCCCGGCCCGTTCAAGGGTGAATTCCCGATCGTGGTCGAAGGCCTGCGCAATGCTTTTGGCGAGCAAGTGATCCACGAGAACCTGTCGCTCAAGGTCAGACGGGGTGAGATCATTGGCGTGGTCGGCGGATCGGGTACCGGCAAATCGGTGCTGATGCGCTCGATCATCGGCTTGCAGCAGCCGACCGAGGGTACGATCGAGGTGCTTGGGGAGGATATCACCGCCGCCCGCGACGATGCCGATATCGATATCCGCAGCCGCTGGGGCGTGCTGTTCCAGGGCGGGGCGCTGTTTTCCACGCTGACCGTGGCCGAAAACGTCGAAGTCCCGCTGCGCGAGTTCTATCCCGAGATTAACGAAGACCTGCGGCGTGAGATTGCCCGGTTCAAGGTTGTGCTCTCTGGCCTGCCCGAGGATGCGGCGAACAAGTATCCAGCTGAGCTGTCGGGCGGCATGCGCAAACGCGCCGGTCTGGCCCGCGCGCTGGCGCTCGATCCCGAGCTGCTGTTCCTGGACGAGCCGACCGCTGGGCTCGATCCGATCGGGGCGGCGGCCTTTGATGCCCTGACCAAGGAATTGCAGGATACCCTGGGTCTGACCGTGTTCCTGATCACTCACGATCTTGATACCCTGCACGAGATCTGCGACCGGGTGGCCGTGATCGCGGACCAGCAGGTGATTGCGGTCGATACGATCGATAACCTGCTGACCCTCGACCATCCGTGGATCCAGGAATACTTCAACGGTCCGCGCGGACGCGCCGCGAAGGACACCAAGTTCCGCCTCGATGCGGGCCGCCGCGCGCCGGTTGCCATGGCGAAAGCCGTGGACAGCGTCGGCTTGGCCAAGGCATAGAAGGCGCAGGGGCAAGATCATGGAAACGCGCGCAAATCATCTCTGGGTCGGGGCAGTCTCGCTGATGCTGCTGGCCGCGCTGGCGGCGGGGATTATCTGGCTCGCGCGGCTCAGCAACGGCGACCAGAAGGAATACGACATCTTCTTCAAGCAGTCGGTCGACGGGCTGGCGCGCGGCTCGTCGGTGGCGTTCTCGGGTGTTCCCGCGGGCCAGATCAAGACGATCGAACTGTGGGAGAAGGACCCCGAATTCGTCCGCGTGCGGATCACCGTGGATGACAAGATCCCGATCCTGCTCGGCACGACCGCGACGATCCAGGGCAGCTTCACCGGGGTCTCGGCGATCC
>JANMHL010000416.1:0-2837 GCA_031375125.1 Novosphingobium sp.
CGCGCCGGTTCTCGAAACCCGCCATTCTCGCTCCACCCTGGGCTGAAACTCGACGCACCCTATAGCGTTGCGGTTCAAAGAGTTCAAAAAGGCCCGCTTCCCTAGTGGAAGCGGGCCTTTTTGATTTTCAGCTTACCGACACGGATAGGTGCGGATGAAGTAGTCGGCCATTGCCTGCTTCATGCTCACCCGCGGGCGGACGGGTTCGGGATAGGTCCGCAGGAACGCCAGCAGCTTGTCCGAATCGACCTTGGTTCCCTTGGGCGGGCAGCTTGATGGTTTGCCGGTGGCGCGCTCTGCATTGAGCCGGGCTTTGTAGTTGGCCCCGGCGGCCTGGCCTTCGGTCCGCAGCAGTTTCAGATCGGATGAAAACATCGCGGTGACCCCCTTGGCTTTCAGGGCGTCAGCCTTGGCCAGGAACGTCGCGACATTCATATCGCCGGGCGCGGCAAGGACCGGGGCGGCCAGCGCCAGACAGGCGAACAGGGCAAGGATCAGGCGTTTCATCAAGGGATCTCCGGTTTGTATCTGCTTGGCATGGCTTGACCGAACCAAGCTTGCAAGAGCATGAACCTGCCCATGAGGGCACAAGCATGAGCAATGGCGCGGAATTCATTGGCGATATCGCCACCGGGGCGCTGGCGGCGCGGGCGGCTGAGCCGGACCATGGCGAGGGCGCAGCCGATGGCCACGTCGATGAAGCCGCCTGCCTCAATTGCGGGACCGTGCTGATCGGCAGCCATTGCCACCACTGCGGCCAGACCGCGCACGTCCACCGCACGATTGCCGCGTTCTTTCATGACCTGTTGCACGGGGTGTTCCACTTTGAAGGCAAGATCTGGCGCACTCTGCCGATGTTGGCGTGGAAACCGGGGCAACTGACCCGCGAATATATCGACGGCCGCCGGGCCAGCTATGTCAGCCCGATCGCGCTGTTCCTGTTCGTGGTGTTTCTGACTTTTGCGCTGTTCAATCTTGCCGGTGACCCGATTCACTTTGACCAGAACAACAATGCGGTGATCGGGTCGAAAGGCGCGACGGCGGAAAGCGAAGCTGTCAAAGTTGTCACTGCGTTCAAAGCCGAACTGGCAGAAGCCGAAGGGGCTGGGGAATCGACCGCGGCAATCGAAGGAAAGCTCGCCGGGGCCGAAGCTGCGCTAGAGGGCATCCGAGCGGGCAATGCCAATGCCCTGCCCAAAGGACCTCCCGTCGAAATTTCCACTGGTGCAGGATCTGGGCCGGATTGGGCCAGAGGCATCAATGAAAGTTGGGATCGTGCGGCGCAGAACCCAGACCTCGCGATCTACAAGTTCCAGGCGAGCGCCTATAAATACAGCTGGCTGTTGATCCCGCTCAGCGTACCCTTCGTCTGGCTGCTGTTTCCGTTTAGCCGCCGTTTCCACCTCTATGATCACACCGTCTTCGTGACCTATTCGCTGAGCTTTATGCTGATTGTGCTGGCCGCAGTCACCGCGATCAATGTCTGGACATCACTCGGCGGACTGATCGCAGTGCTGACGCTCTATGCGCCGTTTCATATGCATCGACAATTGCGCGGCACCTATGGCTTGACCCGCAAAAGCGCGCTGTGGCGCACCATGGCGCTGGCCTTTTTTGCCATCATTGTGATGTCGTTGTTTGCCTTGGCGGTGCTGGGGCTCTCGATCGGCTGAACGATCAGGAAAGTGCCCGCTTCCCGAGCAGGAAACAGGCCTTTTCGCTGCTGTGTCCGCTCAGGCCCCCTGCGGCTCCGCCCCGGCAAAGCGCCGGCCTGCTTTGGGCACGGCAGAACCCTTGACCGGCGGCAATGCCGATGTGCCAGTCGGCTCACCGGGACGGTCGATCTTGCCGTTCTTGAGCAGCTCGTTGATTTCATCGCCGGTCAGCGTTTCGTATTCCAGCAAGGTCTGAGCGAGCAGGTGCAGCTTGTCGATCTGGGCTTTCAGGATCGAGGTGGCGCGCTTGTGCCCGCCTTCGACCAGCGCCCGGATTTCGGCATCGATCAGCTTGTTGGTTTCAGCCGACTGCATGGTCCGCTGCGATCCGCCATAGCCGAGGTAGCTCTCCTGCGATTCCTCGTATTGCAACGGCCCGAGCTTTTCCGACATCCCCCAGCGGGTGACCATCTTGCGGGCCAGCGAAGTCGCCTGCTGGATATCGGACGACGCGCCCGATGAAACCTTGTCGTGCCCAAAGATCAATTCCTCGGCGACCCGGCCGCCCATCCCAACCGACAGGTGCGCGTGCATCTGTTCGCGGTGGAACGAATAGCTGTCCCGCTCAGGCAGCCGCACGACCATGCCCAGCGCGCCGCCGCGCGGGATGATAGTGGCCTTGTGGATCGGATCAGAGGCCGGTTCGTTGACCGAGACGAGTGCATGACCAGCTTCATGATAGGCTGTCATCTTTTTCTCGTCGTCGGTCATCACCATGGAACGGCGCTCGGCCCCCATCATGACTTTGTCCTTGGCGTCTTCGAATTCCTTCATCGCCACCAGCCGCTTTTTGCGGCGCGCGGCGAGCAGGGCTGCTTCGTTGACCAGATTGGCGAGGTCGGCGCCCGAAAAGCCCGGCGTGCCGCGCGCAATCACGCGCGGGTTGACGTCAGGGGCCAGCGGCACCTTCTTCATGTGCACCGCCAAGATCTTCTCGCGCCCTTCGATATCGGGGACCGAGACGACCACCGGCCGGTCAAACCGGCCCGGCCGCAGCAGCGCCGGATCGAGCACGTCGGGGCGGTTGGTGGCGGCGATGATGATGATGCCTTCGTTGGCTTCGAACCCGTCCATTTCGACCAGCAGCTGGTTGAGCGTCTGTTCGCGTTCGTCGTTGCTGTT
>JANMHL010000037.1:0-7305 GCA_031375125.1 Novosphingobium sp.
ACACGCCTCAGCCACTTCGAACAGCCCGGCAGGCGTATCGATGAACACGCCGTCAATCACCGCCGGAACCCCGCTGAGGCTGACCAACGCGATCGTCAGCTTGGCAGTGAGGGTTTGCAGCAGCGGCACCAATTCGTCGCCAAACGGCACCAGAAAGGCTATATAGGCCACCGGAAACAGCAGTGCCGAACAAGTCCGCGGGCCTAGCAGCAGCAAGGCAGCACAAGGTAGCATCGCCACCGCTGCGGTCTGCCGCAGCAGGTCGAACCCGGCAAAAGTGCCGAGCACCCAGCCCAGCAACGCCATGGCCAGCGGGAACAACCCGCCGATCCAGCCTTGTGGCTTCAGGTCGCGCAATTGCGGCCAACGCTGCCAGACCAGCCAGCCGATGATCGCTGGAACCAGCACGATGTGGTTGTAGGTTGAACTGTTCCACCACTGATCAGCCATCGTTGCCCAATCGGGCAGGAAGGCGAGGATCAGAGCCAGCCAAGCCAAACCCAGCCGCAAGGCCACCAGCTGCCAGGCTGGCGGCAGCCGCGAGGCCAGCGATACCGGCTTCAGGACAAGCCCCTCAGGCAGCATGGCGAACCGGGTTGCCAGCAACGCCGAGCATCGCGGCGAGCGGCGCCAAGGTCGCCTGCCAGCTTAGCGTGCCAAGCACATGGGTGCGCGCCTGCCCACCGATCAACCCAGCCAGCAAGGGGTCTCTCGCTAAAGTCAGCACGGCCTCGACCAGCGCATCATCATCATCGGCGATCATGAGGTTGCGGGCATGGCTGGCGCCGATTCCGGCTGCCGCAGAAGGCGTCAGCACTACCGGCAGGCGCATCGCCATCGCCTCAAGCACCTTGTTCTGGACACCGCGCGCCAGCTCCAGTGGGACCAGCGCCAGATCGGCCCCGGCCAACCAGGTCCGGATATCATCAACTTCGCCCCAGACCCGGCTGCCGTTCACGCCATCGAGCGCGCGCAATGCTTCAGGTGGGTTGCGCCCGACCACGTGGAACGTCGCGTCCGGCAACACCGCCCGAATTCTGGGCATGAGCCGCTCGATCCCGCGCTGGGCTGCGGCGATGTTCGGGGGGTAGTCCATCTGCCCGGTAAAGATCAGCCGTGGGCCGCTGCAATCGAGCAGGCCTGGTTCGGGCTGGACAATCGCCGGATCAAAGCGCTGGCTGTCAATCCCGTTGCGCAGCACCCCGACATCGCATTGCACCCGGTCGGACGGCGAGAGCCGCGCTGCAAACAACGCGGCCTCTTCGTCCGAAACCAGCAGGCTGACATCGGCGCGCCGCGCCAGCCGCGCTTCCTCGGCGCTCAGGAGCCGACCCTCGCGGGCATCGAGCCAGGCACGCGGACCAGAGCCGCCGGCCGCATAGGCCTCAAACTTGGCCGAATCGACATCGACGAAATCGAGGATTACCCGGCCTTTGAAATCACTCGGGATGTACTGCCCCATCTGGCCAGAAAAGACGTAAATCGTATCCACCGGATGGTTAGCCAGCACCGCGCGGACATAGGCATCCAACTGCGCGCTGTGGAATGCGGTCAGGCTGACTGGGCGGTGTTTCAACAGGGCTTCGACCCCGGCCAGCGGAACCGGTTTTGTCCGGCGCACCAGACAGTGGGTCGCAGAAACCGCCGCCAACTGCGGTTCTTCGGCCAAATCCTGGTCGCTTTCGGCAAAGGTTGCGACGTGGACCGGGGCCAGTGTGGCCAGATGGCGCAGCACATGGCTTGAGCGGATCTTGTCGCCCCGATCGGGCGGGAATGGCATCCGATGCGCCAGAAACAGGACCTCACCCATCAGCCGAGGCCGCGGGATATGTGGGGCCCGATTCTGTTGGCAAGCGGCAGCGGCAAACGCTTCCACAGCGCGATCCGGGCGGCGTGTTTGCCACTGGTTGGGTCAGCGTCGCGGGCGTGCGCGCCGGGTGCGGTCCAACTGGCATAGCCCAGCGGTTCAGCTTGAAAACCCCAGTTTTTCTTGAAATCAGCCGGGCCGCTGCCGGTCTTGGAGCGGCCAAAATCAAACGTGCTGCAGCCGCGCCGCCGGGCGTGCAGCATCAGTTCAAAATACATCCGGTCATTGGCCCGCAGCCGCCGCGCGTCCCAGGTTCCGCCGCCCCAATAGGGCATCACCGCGCCCTGATGGTAGAGCGACAGGACGCTGGCGATCGGCTTGCCATGGTGGCGAATGGTCAGGATATCGGCGTCGGCGGCAAAGCCATCCAAAACCGCTTCAAACAGACTGAACGGGAACACCGGCGTGCCGAGATTGTGCACGCTTTCGGCATAGACGGCGTAGTGCGCCGCGCGATCATCGGCACTTGTTCCCACCGACACGTCGAGTTCGCCCGCCAGCCCCTTGCGGACTTCGGCGCGCTGCTTACGCGGGATCCAACTGAGTTGGGCTTCATCGTCTTCGGCCAGCGGCGCGGCGAACCCGCAGTGCGAATCGAACCGGATTTTCCAACCGGTTCGCTCCTTGGGCAGCATCCCGCCACGCAGTTCGGCTGATGGGCATGAGCGCCGCAGCGCGAGCTCTTCAAGGCCGCCGAGCAGGGCCTTGCCCGAACGCTCGTCCAACGCCAAAACGCCGCCAGCTACGCCAAACCCGCTCGAGGCCAGCATCCGCCCGAACAGCGGGGAATGGACTTCGCTCAGCGGCAGAAAGCCGGTCAGCTTGCCGCCGCGTTCCGCCACCAGCGCAATCGCCGCGTTGCCCGTTCCCTGCGCGACTGCGCGCAGCCAGGTCGGGCGATGAAATGGCGTTCCTTCAGGATGCTCGGCCACAAACCGTTCAAGCCGGGCGAACTCGTTTGCATCGCTCAGATTGGCTTCGCGCAGCACCATTGCGGCGGGCTTGAACGGCGCGTTCATGCCGCCATGTCCTGTGCAAACGCCTTTTCGCGGTGGGCCAGCAGGTCCATCCGGCCCCAGGCGAAATCGCCCAACAGTTGCTCCAGCTTTTCCGCCATCACGCCCAAGTTCGTATAGTGCCGCACTTTTGAGCGCAGCGACGCGCCGGTTACGCGGGGCTGCTGCGGATCGATTTCCCACGGGTGGAAATAGAACACGGCCGGGCGCCGGTCGGAATCATTGACCTGCCGGATCGCCCAGCGCGAAAAACCATAGGGCAGCACCCGAAAGAACCCGCCGCCGCCAGCCGCCAGACGGCGTCCGGCGAAATGTGCGGTGGTAACCGGGATTTCGATCAATTCGGACCAAGGCAGCGGCTTGAAGGCAAATCGGGGGGCTTCGCGCCAGCCATAGTGATCGTGTGAGATCGGCGCGACCGACGAGCTGTATTCATAGCCCTGTTCCGCCAGCGCCATATAGGCCCACGGTGTGCGCTGATCGATCGAAAAGCTGGGCGCGCGATAGCCGGTTATGCGTTGGCCCGAGGCGTCCTCCAGCACCTTTCTGGATCGCTCCAGATCGGCGGTAAAACTGGCGCGATCGAACCGGAAAACACGTTCGTGGTCCCAGCCGTGACTGGCCAGTTCGTGCCCGGCATCGACGATCCTGCGCATCAGGCTGCCGTGGCGCTGCGCCACCCAGCCGAGCGTGAAGAACGTCGCCTGAACGTCCGCCGCAGCGAACATTTCAAGGATCCGATCACAATTGCGTTCAACCCGGTCATCGAGCGACGTCCAGCTGCCCCGGTCGATCACGCCTTCAAAGGCGCCGACCTGAAACCAGTCCTCAACATCGACCGACAGACCGTTGACCAAACCCGTGGGAGTCATGGCGACCACCTCCTCTTTTTGGGCTCAGGCCGCAGCGCGGTTGGCTTCGTCGGATTCGATCCATTCGATCAGCATCGTCAGAGTGTGGCGAATGGTGCGTTCCTGTTCGAGCATCTTGCCTTCGATCCCGGACAGCTTGGCCTCGACCGCAGCCAGAGCCGCGCTGTCAACCACAGGTGCCGCAGCCGGAGCCGCCGCGATCGCCTCGCGCTCGTTGGCAATTTCAATCACGGCCTGCTGCAGCTCGGCAATCTGCGCGTCACGCTCGGCGAGCAGCGCCTGAAGCTGAACCATCGCGACCATATCGACTGGCACTGGCGCAGGAGCGGGTGCAGACTGCGCCACTGGCGCCGCCACTTCGACCTGACGCTGAGGCTTTTTCAGCTGGAGCGTTCCATCGAGCTCCAGTTCTTCCAGCACCTGGGTCAGCATCGCGCCGTCAATCCGGCTGCGTTGATCGACCGCGCCCAGCATCATCAGCCGGTTGCAGATCTGGTTGATCCGGCGCGGCACGCCGCCCGATGCTTCGAACAGCACAGTAAAGACCCGCTGGTCAAACTTCGGATTGCCGCTCCAGCTGACGCAGTTGAGGCGGTGTTCGATATAGGGCTGCACTTCGCCCAGCTCCATCGCCTCAAGATGATGCGCAGCGATCACGCGCTGCCGCAGCTGTTCCAACTGCGGGTGATCCTGGATCGTATCGCGGAATTCCGGCTGGCCCAGCAGCAAGGTCTGCAACAGCGGGTGCGCGCCAAGCTGAAAGTTCGACAGCATCCGCAGTTCTTCCAGCGCGTCGATCGCCAAGTTCTGGCTTTCGTCGACCACCAGCAGGCAGCGGCGCCCCGCGCGGGCTTCATCGTGCAGGAACGCTTCGATTGCGCCCAGCGCCGAGGCTTTGTCATGGCCATCGACGATCAGGCCAAATGCCTGCGCGACGATATGGACCAGTTCCTCGCCATCGAGCTTGCTGGTGACGATCTGCGCCGCAGTCAGCCGGGCCGGATCAATCGTGTTCATCAGGTGCGCGACCAGCGTCGATTTACCGGCCCCAACCTCACCCGTGATCACCACAAAGCCCTCGCCCTGCGCCAATCCATAGGACAGGTAAGACAGCGCCTTGCGGTGCGTCAGGCTTTCAAAATAGAACGCCGGATCCGGGGTAAGCTGGAACGGACGGCCGGTCAGCCCATAATAGTCATTAAACATTCTCAATCCTTCCGCGCGGCTCAGAACGAATACCGGATGCCAAGCATGGCCTGAGCCGACCAGACATCTTCCAGGAGATCGCGATTGACCCCATCAACCCCAACGGCGGCAGTGGCCGAGAGGCGGCTGGTGATCGAACGATAATAGGCGGCCGTTGCCCCAACCGCGCTGGAGTTGCCAGCCAAGGCATCTCCGCTTTGGTACCAGTTGGCCCGAACCGAGGTTCCGAAACTGGAGTTCCGGTCAATCCGGCCATTGAGATAGGCCGCCAGCCAATAGTTTTCATCGATCACGCCATTGGCGCTGGCCAGCACCGTTCCGGGTGCTGCGATGAATTTGCGGCGATCATAACCGGCGCCGATGCCGTACTGCAGGTTGCCGCCATTGACCCCCAGCGTCGCATTGACACCGCGGCCGCGGAACACCGCCGATTTGACCGAAGCCAGCGCTCCGTTGAGGCAGGTCCCCTGCCCCTGACCAACCGAGCCACTGGCCGCAACGCAGGTGCCCAGATCGCCGCTGAGCGGGTTGCGGAACGCATCAAACTGGGTCGGCAAACCGGCCAGCTGATTGTTCAGCATCCCGCCAAAGCCGGAAATGCTGTCATAGGCCGAGATATTGTAACTCAACCGCGAATTGGGCGCATAGGCAAAGCTGCCATAGTATGTGCTCGAACCATAGCGGCGGCCAAAGTGGGCCTCCAATGCGGTCCGGCGGCTGGGCCGCCAGATCACCCCGGCATCCCAGATCAGGCCATCAGCCTCATAAGCGATCTGGCGCGGCTGGCTCTTGTCGGTAACGTAGCGGCCATCGGGGCCGACCACGGGCAGGCCAGTGATCGTGTCGAGCAGCGCATCGCGGTTTGAAACTGTGACGTCTTCATAGCCTACCCCGGCAACCAGTGCGAGGTCAGGTCCGACTGGAAGCGTAACATCGGCGCGGACGTGCTTGTCATCGATCCGTTGATCGAAATTGGAGACATCTTCGCGGTTCCAGCCCGCGCCCACGCCCAGTCCGATCGGCAGAACCGTGCCAGCCTTGAACCCGGCGTGCAGCGCGGCGTTGTGGACGGTGCCTTCGTCATAGATATCGACCGGGGTCTGCCCGGGGGCGATCACCAGAACATCGGGCGATTCGACCCGGCTATAGCCAAATCGGTAATGCCCTTCGACCTGCAGTGCTCCCAACTGGGTCCGCAGCGACGGACCGATATAGGCGCCGTAAACCTGCGAAGTCGAATTGCCTTCGCGCCCGCTTAGGGTCGAACCGTTGTTCTCAACGGTCATCCGCGCCGCCATCGCGCCAGCTTCAAGCGTCAGCGCGCGCGGGACGATGCCAATACTGCCGCGCGCCACACCGGTGACCACGTCGCTATCGGGCACGCGATTGGTGCCATAACCAAAGCGGCGTTCATACCGCAGCGAAACCGCGCCCTGGCTGTTGCGCCCGGCAATGCTCGCTTCGATCCCGGCGGCAACCGAGCTGTAGGTCAGGACATCGTTTCCGGGCGAAAGCTCGGCGGTAACCACCTGCTGCGCCTCGATATAAGGCGTGATGCGGACCTTTTTGGTGCGCACGCCGAGCTTGGGCGAAAGATCATCGCCCTCATTCACGTCGGCATCGCCCGTGTCGAGATCATCGCCCGCAGCGGAAACATCACCATAGGGCAGCGACTGGGCGTGGGTCATTGCAGGCAGGCTAGCCGCCAAACAGGCGGTCAGCGCGGCACAGGTCTTCACGAGGCGCGACTTCATGGTCATCCCCCATATCCATAATAAGAGCCAAAGCGGCGACCGCTGGGGCTGAAGTGAACGGCATTCAGCAACAACTGAATATTCGGGCAGGCAGAAAGAAGGGAAACGGCGTCTTCCAAGGCGCCTTGGCCAGTCCGATCGGCCCGGGCGACCAGCACGGATTGGCCGGCATATTTGGCAAGTTCCGCCGCTGGCGAGGCCGCCAGAGCAGGCGGCGAATCGAAAATGATCACCCGGTGCGGCGCGCCTTGCGTCAGCCGGTCGAGCACCGCTGCGGTGCGCGAACTGGACAGGTATTCGCTATCGGAGGTAGTCGCATTGCCCGCCGGCAACACCCACAGTCCGGAAATATCGGTGCCGATCACGCAATCGGCTACGTCGATATCGGGATCCGCCAATGCATCCATCAGTCCCGGACCGCCCGGCAGACCGAGCATCGACAGCACTGACGGCTTGGCGAAATCAGCGTCGACCAGCAGGACTTCGCTTTCTTTCTCAGCCGCAATCGCGAGGGCCAGATTGACCGAGGTATAGCTCTTGCCCTCGCCCGGATGCGGCGAGCAGATCAGGATCCGCTGCGAGGCGGGGCC
>JANMHL010000045.1:0-9747 GCA_031375125.1 Novosphingobium sp.
GCAACGGGCGCTGACGGCGGCGCAGGATTGCGGCGGGTATAGTCGGCCCCGGCAGTGGCTGGGCCGTCGGTTCCCGCTACGCGGCCCGCTGCGGTCACCGCATCGCCAGCTGAGGCCATGGCCTGCCCCCTGACCGGCGCAGACGGCGCTCCTGCGGGCACCTGCGTGCCCAGATCAATCGAGGCCATCTGGCGGGCGCGGGTCGCGTCGGCTTGCGCCTGCACCTCGCCCGCCATCGCCACGCCTTGCTGACGTTCGGCCAGCGGGATGTATTCGTCCATCTGCTGCAGCGCCGGGCCCGCTTGCGGCAGGCCTTGCTGGCGGGCGAGGCTGAGCAGGGCATAGGCCCGCGGCCAGTCCTTGGGCACCAGATCGCCGTTGAAATGGGCGATCCCCAGCAGATACTGCGCGCGCGGATCGCCGCGATCGGCGGCAGCGCGGATATAGGGCAGGGCGCGGGCCTTTTCGCCGCGCTGGAACAACAGCAGGCCGTAATTGTCGCTCGCCTGCAAGTGACCAAGCGCAGCGGCGCTGCCAAACAGCTCCTCAGCCTTGGCCAAGTCCTGCGGCACGCCTTTGCCCAATTTGTAGGCCTGGCCCAGATTGAACAGCGCATCGGCATCACCCTTGGCCGCCGAAGCCTGCCATTCGCGGACCGCTGTGGGGAAGTCACCGCGGGTCCAGGCATCGACCCCGGCTTTGGTATCGGCCTGCGCCGGAGCGGAAAGAATCATCCCGGCAGCAGCGGCAACTGCGGCAATCATGGTTTTGCGGCCCATTCAAAAATTCCCGTCTGTGGACGCCCGGCCTTAGGCTTTGCCCGCACCAGAATGTGCTGGGCCGGTCGGCTGGGCGGATCTGCCTAGTCAAGTGACATAGTAAACACAGCTTTAGCAATGGATTAATCGCCTGCGAAAAGTTGGTTGGCCTGCCGTTGCGGCGCGCCGCGTTAACTCAAAATTAGGAACGATCTGCGATCCCCGCCGTCAACTCCAATTGGTTTTGACGCATTTTCTTAGGGGGAACGGCTTTGCGAGTACTGGCATTGGCATCGCAGAAGGGCGGATCTGGCAAGACAACCTTGTCAGGGCACCTTGCTGTGCAGGCCCAGCGAGCGGGCGCAGGACCGGTCGTTTTGATCGATATCGACCCACAAGGCTCGCTGGCCGACTGGTGGAACGAGCGTGAGGCGGAATTTCCGGCCTTTGCCCAGACCACGGTTGCGCGGCTCGCCGCTGACCTCGCGGTATTGCGGCAGCAGGGCTTTCGCCTCGCGGTGATCGATACGCCGCCTGCGATCACCATGGCGATCCAGTCGGTGATTTCGGTTGCTGAACTGATCGTGGTTCCAACCCGGCCCAGCCCGCACGATCTGCGCGCTGTCGGCGCGACGGTCGATCTGTGCGAACGCGCTGGCAAGCCGCTGATCTTTGTCGTCAACGCCGCGACCCCGAAAGCCAAAATTACTTCGGAAGCCGCCGTTGCCTTGTCGCAGCACGGCACGGTTGCCCCGATCACGCTGCACCACCGGACCGATTTTGCCGCCTCGATGATCGATGGCCGCACGGTGATGGAAGTCGATCCCAACGGGCGCAGCGCCGCCGAAGTGACCTCGCTGTGGAACTACATTTCCGACCGGCTGGAAAAGAATTTCCGCCGCACCGTGTTCGCCGCGCCGACCAGCGCCGCCAGCAATCAGGGCGTCCACCGCTCGGCCGGGGGCTTTGGCCGCCGCGTGGCCGGATCGTAAGGGGGCATGCGGGGCATGAGCGATCTCAAACCCGTTGCTTCGCTGAACCCGAAGCTGCTCGCCCGCAAGGGCGGCGCCCGCCCGGCGATGCGCGTTTCGATGAGCGCCCTGGCAGTCTCGGCCGATGGCGACACTGACGATCTCGGCTGGAACGACATGGGCCATGATGAAGGCGGCGAAGTCGTCTCGATCCATGGTGATGGGGCTCTGCCCGAAGTCGTCCGCCAGCAGCGCGCTCTGTCGCAGCAGGTCTCCAAAGAACGCCGCTCGGCGCTGCAGGATGGCCGCCGTGCTGCCTTCACGCTGCGGCTTGACGCCGAACGCCACCTCAAGCTGCGGCTGGCCTGCACCATCAAGGGCCGCAGCGCCCAGACGCTGGTGACCCAGGCGCTCGATAACCTGCTGTCCGAACTCCCCGATGTCGCACAATTCGCCGCCCACGTGGCGAATACGCGCAAAAACTGATTTAGAACGGAGACCTCCCATGAAGTCCAACCGCATCCGCCGCAATGTCCTCCCGCTGGGACTGGCCGGGGTTTTGGCCGTGGCAATCGCCACCGGCGCCGGGTTCTCGTCCAGCGCCGTTGTCGCCAAGCCCACGCCCGACAAGGTGTTGGCCGAGGCGCAAAAGGCGCTTTCAAAGGGACAGACCGACAAGGCGATCAGCCTTGCCGAAGGGCTGGTCGCCGCCAATCCACGCGAAGCGAGCTATCGCGCGCTGCTGGGTCAGGCCTATCTGCGCGCTGGCCGGTTCGAATCGGCGGCGCAATCGCTCAACGATGCGATGAAACTGGGTGACAATTCGGCCAAGACCGCGCTCAGCCTCGCGCTGGCCAATTCCGGTGCGGGCAAGAACCGCGAAGCTGTCGCGATCCTTGACGATTGGCGCGATGCCATTCCGGCGGCTGATCTTGGTTTGGCCTATGCGCTGGCTGGGGAAAGCAACCGCGGCGTTGCGATCCTGTCGGATGCTCTGCGCGGCGGCGATAACACCCCCAAACTGCGCCAGAACCTGGCCTATGCCTATGCGCTCGACGGGCGCTGGCGCGAAGCCCGGGTAATGGCCGCGCAAGACGTTCCGGCTGACCAACTCGACGCCCGGATCAGCGATTGGGCGCACAAGGCCAAGCCCGAAGACGGCCGCCTGCGGGTCGCCGGCCTGATCGGTGCGCCAGTCCGGGCCGACAGCGGAATGCCTGCCCAGTTGGCGCTCAATGGCAGTTCGGATCAGGAACAGCTTGCTGCCGAAACTGCTGCCCAACGCAGCCCGGCGCCAGCGGTTTCCGCCAATGGCGAGCTTCCGGCAGCCACCGAAAATCCGGCCGAACTGGCGCAGTATCAGCCGGTCGCGGCGCCAGCGTCGCTGCCCGAACCGGCTGCGGCTTTGGCGGCCCCGGTTCCGGCCGAAAAGACTTTCGCTGCCACCTTTGGCGAACCGGCCCGGTCCGCTTCGATCGAAGCGGCTGAACCTGCTGCGCCCGCACCAAAGGTCAAGGCGAAGAAGCCGGTCCGGGTTGCGGCCGCTGCTCCTGCCGCGCACCGTCCGGGCCTGCGCCCCCGCCGCGCGGCGGCTCCGGTAATCGGCAAGGGTGCCAGCCACGCCATCCAGCTCGGTTCGTTCTCCAGCGAACAGGGCGCCCGCCGGGCCTGGGGTTACTATGCCAAGCGCAACCCAGAGCTGCGCAATTTCAAGATGGCGATCGCCCCTGCCACCGTCCGCGGCAAAAAGTTCTGGCGCGTGGCTGCCACCGGACTTGATGGCAACGGCGCAGGCGGACTCTGCTCGAAAGTCAAATCGCGCGGCGGCGTCTGCTTTGCCTATTCGACGATTGGCCGCCCCGCCAACGCTCCAGCCTATGCCGCCAAGGCCAAGCCAAAAGCGCCAGTGATGGCTGCGGCCAAGCCCAAGGCTGCTACCGCTGGGCCGAGCAACGCCCGCAAGAAATAACCTGTCACACTTCAAGGGGCAAATAAGCCCACGCCAGCCCCCTTCCGCTTCAGTGCGGGAGGGGGTCTGCGGTTCAGCCGACTGGCATTCCGCCTTTGAACAGCGCGATGACCCGGCCTTGCACGCCTTGGCGGTCGAACGGGGTGTTGCCCGCAGTCGCCGCCATCTTGTCCGAATTGACGATCCACGGCTTATCCGGATCGATCAGCGCCAGATCAGCCTCTGCGCCCAGTTCCAGCCGCCCGGCGTTGACCCCCAGCAGCACCGCCGGATTGCTGGCCAGTAATTCAAACGCACGCGCCGTGTCGATTACCCCGTCGCGGACCAGACCCAAAGTGAGCGCCAACAGTGTTTCGGCCCCGGCCATGCCCGGTTCGGCATCGGCAAACGGCAGCCGCTTGTCTTCTGGCCCGCGCGGATCGTGGCCGGATGAAATGACGTCGATGGTCCCATCGCTCAGCGCCTCCAGCACGGCCTGGCGATCATCGGCGCTGCGCAAGGGCGGGGATAGCCGGGTGAAGGTGCGGAAATCGCCGATTGAAACATCCGACAGCATGAAGTGCGCCGGGGTAACTCCCGCCGTAATCGCCGCCCCGCGCGCTTTGGCGGCGCGGACCGGCGCCAGCGCGGCGCGGGTCGTAACTTGGCGGAAATGGAGCTTTGCGCCGGTCAGTTCGGCCAGCGCGATGTCCCGCGCCACCGCCAGCGCTTCGGCTTCGGCTGGCGCAGAGGGCAGGCCCAGCCGGGTCGCCATTTCGCCGGCATTGGCCACCGCAGTTCCGGTCAGGCCGCCATCCTCGGCATGGGTCACCACGGTCAGGTCCAGCATCGCACAATAGGACAGCAGCCGGTGCATCGTGCCCGAATCGGCAATCCAGCGCCGCCCGGTCGCCACCGCTTTGGCCCCGGCATCGCGCATCAGCGCCAGCTCGGCCAGTTCGGCCCCGGCCAGATCGCGGGTTGCAGCGGCCAGCGGATGGACCCACAGATCGGGCTTGCCCGATTGCGCCGCAAACCGCACCGCGCTCGGCTTATCCAGCACCACACCCTGATCGGGCATCAGCGCAGCGCGGGTGATCCCGCCAAAATGAAACGCCGGCTTGTCGATCGCAAACACGCCCAGATCAACGAGCCCCGGCGCAATCAATGCGCCTTTGGCGTCGATCACCAGATCGTCCGGACCCGGATCGGCTCCGCCAATCGCGGCGATAAGCCCGTCCACGCAGCGCACCGTGCCGGGCACCGGGCGTTTGCCGGGCAAGACCAGTTGGCCGTTAAAGATCGTAAGAGGCCGCGCCGCGCTCATCATTCGCCCTCCGGGAGGGCCCAACCCTCAACGCCGCGGGCCTTGCGGGTCAGCACATCCAGACAGGCCATCCTGATCGCTACGCCCATTTCAACCTGGGTAGTGATAGCGCTGCGTCCGACGAGATCGGCGACATTGCTGTCAATCTCCACCCCTCGGTTCATTGGCCCGGGGTGCATCACCAGCGCATCGGGCGCGGCCAAGGCCAACCGGTCGAGCGTCAGCCCGTACAGGTGGCGGTATTCACGCGGACTGGGGATAAATTGCCCGCTCATCCGTTCTTGCTGAAGCCGCAGCATCATCACCACATCCGCGCCGCGCAGCGCGGCATCGAAATCGTAGAATGGCGTAACTTTCATCGCCTCAATTCCGGCCGGCATCAGCGAGGGCGGCGCGCAGACCCGCACCTCGGCCCCCAGCGTGGTCAGGCAGTGGATGTTTGATCGGGCAACCCGGCTGTGCAGGATATCGCCGCAGATCACCACGGTCAGCCCGGCGAAATGCTCGCCCTTGGCATGGCGAATGGTCAACGCATCGAGCAGGCCTTGGGTGGGGTGTTCGTGCTGCCCGTCCCCGGCGTTGAGCACCGGGCAGTCGACCTTGCCTGCGATCAGCTGCACCGCGCCGCTCGATCCGTGGCGGATCACGATCGCATCGGCGTGCATCGCGTTCAGCGTCATCGCCGTATCGATCAGCGTTTCGCCCTTCTTCACGCTCGATTGCGCGGCGTGCATATTGACCACATCCGCCCCCAGCCGCTTGCCTGCGATTTCAAACGACAGCAGCGTCCGGGTCGAGTTTTCGAAGAAGGCGTTGATGATTGTCAGCCCGGCCAGCGCCTCGTCGCGCTTATGCGCCGAGCGGTTGAGTTCAACCCATTGCTCCGCCTCATCCAGCAGGAACAGGATCTCCCACGGGGCCAGCCCCGCCAGAGCCATAAGCCCACGGTGCGGGAAAGCGGCGGAGCCAGCTTGATAGCGGCTCGCGGGCGTTGAGATTGGCGATGTCATTGAAGACGATGCCTTAGCGAAGGGTTGGGCGCGGGGCAAGCGCTCTAGTCACCTGCCGATCCCGCTGGGGCGCTGGTCGAGCAGGCGCTGGCTTTGCGGCGGCATCGTGCCTATGCCCGGCATCAAGACAGATAAGGATCCCCCGCATGGTATTCGCGCGCAAGGTTTGGCACTTTCTGGTTGCGATCAAGGACGGGCTGGTCCTGCTGTTTATGCTGCTGTTCTTTATGGCGCTCTATGCCGCGCTGACCGCGCGGCCCAGTGCGGGCACGCTGCGCGATGGGGCTTTGCTGCTCAATCTGAAGGGCAGTGTGGTTGAAGAACCGGCGGCGCGCGATCCGATTGAAGGGCTGTTCTCGGGCGAGAGCCAGCCGCGCGAATACCGCGCTCGCGATCTGGTCCGCGCGGTCGAGCTGGCGGCGGCGGACGACCATATTAAGACCGTCGTGCTCGATCTCAGCGAATTTGCCGGTGGCGGCCTGGTGACCATGCAGGAACTGGGCGCTGCGATGGACAAGGTTCGCGCGGCGAAAAAGCCGGTGCTGGCCTATGCGATGGTCTATTCCGACGATGCGCTGCTGCTGGCGGCCCATGCCAGCGAGGTTTGGGTCCATCCGCTCGGCGGGGCCTTTGCGATGGGGCCGGGCGGGGACCGGCTCTATTACGGCGGGCTATTCCAGCGGTATAAGGTCAACCTGCACGTCTATAAGGTTGGAACCTATAAGGATTTTGTCGAACCCTATCTTTACGACAAGGCCTCTCCCGCCTCCAAGGAAGCGCGCGGCGCGCTGCTCGCTTCGCTGTGGCAGGAATGGCAGGCCGATGTGAGCAAGGCCCGGCCCAAGGCCAATCTGGCGCTGGCAACCAAGGATCCAGCGGCCTGGATCGCTGCGGCCAAGGGCGATTCGGCGCAGGCTGCGTTGACCGCGGGGCTGGTCGACAAGCTGGGCGATGAAGTGGCGTTCGGGGAGCGGGTCAAGGAAATCGCCGGTGAAGACCCGGCCGATGACACCGCCGGGGCCTTTGCCCACAACAAGGCGGCGGCGCTGCTTGCCGCCCATCCCGAAAAGAAGTCTGGCGAAGCGATTGCGGTGGTTACGGTCGCCGGATCAATCGTCGATGGCAAAGCCGGGCCGGGGACTGCCGGGGGCGAACGGATCGCCAAGCTGATCGACGAAGCGACCACCTCGGATGCCAAGGCGCTGGTGCTGCGGGTCGATTCGGGCGGCGGATCGGTGTTCGCCTCTGAACAGATCCGCACCGCGCTTGAACGGTTCAAGGTCGGCGGGCGCCCGGTGGCGGTTTCGATGGTCAACTATGCGGCCAGCGGCGGTTATTGGGTATCGACCCCGGCGGGGCGGATTTTTGCCCAGCCTGGCACGGTCACCGGTTCGATCGGGATCTTTGCGATCCTGCCCAGCTTTGAACGGACTCTGGCCGATTACGGGGTCAAGTCCGACGGAACCCGGACCACGCCAATTTCGGGGCAACCGGACGTGCTGACCGGGTTCACCCCCGATGTCGAAAAGATGCTGCAGGCCAATATCGAAAGCGGCTATTCCCGGTTCATCGGGCTGGTCGCCAAATCGCGCGGCAAAACGCCTGAGCAGATTGACGCGATTGCGCAGGGGCGGGTCTGGGATGGCGGAACTGCGCGGCAGAACGGGCTGGTCGATCAGTTCGGCGGGCTGCCCGATGCGCTGGCCTGGGCCGCCAAGGCCGCCAAGCTGGATGAATGGCACGCCGATTATTACGGCAGCGACGCCGATCCCTATGCCTCCTTGCTCGAACGCCTGACCGGCGGTGACGACGATTCTGACAGCCAGCCAGGCGCGACCGACTTTGCCGGACTGGTGGCGCAGCGCCAGCAGGTGCAGCTGGGCCGGGTGCTGGGCCAGCTCGCTTGGTTGGGGCAGGCTCGCGGGGCGCAGGCGATGTGCCTCGATTGCGCGCTGCCAGTAGCGGCCAAGGCGCCGCCGCGGCAGGGCGGCTGGATCGGAAATCTGGCAGCGGTTCTGGGGATGCGCTGAATCGCGCGCCTAGCGCTTGCCCTTTGGCCGCAGCGCCACTAAGGGCCACCGCTTGATTACTGAATCGGTTCGCGCGCGCGGGCTGGCTAGGTGAAACTCGTCGGGCTGCGGGCGTGGCGGAATTGGTAGACGCGCTGGTTTTAGGTACCAGTATCGTAAGATGTGGGGGTTCGAGTCCCTTCGCCCGCACCAGTTCGGCCCGGCCCATCCGATGAAGCGGATGCAGATTTTCCAGAAGGCTTCTTTTGTCATGCAGATTGTCGAGACCACCAACGAAGGTTTGAGCCGCGGGTACACCGTCAAGATCAAGGCTGGCGATATCGCCGCGCTGATCGATGGCGAAGTGGCCAAGATGGCCCCGCAAGTGCGGATGCCCGGCTTCCGCCCCGGCAAGGTTCCGGCCAATCTGGTCAAGAAAATGCACGGCCCGCAGCTTCATCAAGAAGCGCTCAACACTTCGGTCCGCGATGCGGTCGACAAAGTGATCGGCGACAACAAGCTGCGTCCCGCGATGCAGCCGCAGATCGCGCTGGGCGAAGGCTATGAACAAGGCAAGGACGCCGAGCTGACCGTCAGCATCGAAGTGCTGCCGACCATCGCCGCGCCGTCGCTCGATGGGCTCAAGCTTGAAAAGCTGGTCGTGCCGGTGGCCGACGCCGAAGTCGACGAGCAGCTGGCCAAGCTGGCCTCGGGCGCCAAGACCTTCGTCGATGCCAAAAAAGGCAAGAAGGGCGAAACCGGCGATCAGCTGATCATCGATTTCGTCGGCAAGGTCGATGGCGTGGCGTTCGATGGCGGCACCGCCAGCGACACTGCGCTGGAACTGGGCGCCGGACGCTTTATCCCGGGCTTTGAAGAACAGCTGGTCGGCGCCAAAGCGGGCGATGAAAAGACCATCACCGTAACCTTCCCCGAAGATTACCCGGCCGAAAACCTCAAGGGTCAGGCCGCAACCTTCGACATCACCGTCAAGGCGGTCAAAGTTGCGGGCGAAAGCGCCCCCGATGATGATTTCGCCAAATCGCTCGGGCTCGAGTCGCTGGAACAGCTGCGCGGCCTGCTGCGCGGTCAGCTGGAGCAGGAAAGCGCTGGCCAAACCCGCACCCAGATGAAGCGTGCGCTGCTCGATCTGCTCGCTGCCGATCACGATTTTGACGTGCCGCCGTCGATGGTCGAGGCTGAATTCCAGCAGATCTGGGCCCAGCTTCAGCAGGAAGCCCAGAACGAGGAAGACCCCGCTGCGGCGCTGAAGGAAATCGAAGCCGAAAAGGACGATTACCGCGCGATTGCCGTGCGCCGCGTCCGGCTCGGCTTGCTGCTGTCCGAAATCGGTCAGGCCGGCGGGGTCGAAGTGACCGCGCAGGAAATGCAGATGCTGCTCCAGCAGGCCGCCCAGCAGTACCGCCAGGAAGATCGCCAGCGTTTCGCCGAATATATCCAGCAGGATCCACTCGCCGCCGCCCAGCTGCGCGCACCGCTGTATGAGGACAAGGTCGTCGACTATCTGTTCGACAAGGCCGAAGTGACCGAGCGCAGCGTGACCAAGGAAGAACTGCAGGCCGCAATCGAAGCCGAAGAAGTCGCTCCGGCACCGGCGAAGACCGCCAAGAAGGCGGCGCCGAAGAAGGCTGCTGCCAAGGACGAGGCGACCGCTGAGCCCAAGGCCGAGAAAGTTCCGGCTGAGAAGAAGGCCCCGGCCAAGA
>JANMHL010000072.1:0-4922 GCA_031375125.1 Novosphingobium sp.
GCCGGTGCTGGGGGTCTGCAACGGCTTTCAAGTATTGACCGAGAGCGGGCTGTTGCCAGGCGCGTTGCTGCGCAATGCGGCCATGAACTTTGTCTGCCGCGCGGTGGCGCTGACGGTGGAAAATTCGCAGACGCTGTTCACCGCGGGCTATACCGCCCGGCAGCGGGTGGTGATGCCGGTGGCGCACCATGACGGCAATTACTTTGCCGACGATGCCACGCTCGACCGGCTGGAAGGCGAAGGCCGGGTCGCGCTGCGCTATGCCGAGCCGGTCAATGGATCAGCCCGCCAGATCGCCGGGGTGCTGAACGCGGCAGGCAACGTGCTGGGGATGATGCCGCATCCCGAACGGATGATTGAGACTGAACAGGGCGGCACCGATGGCCGGGCCTTGTTCGAAAGCGCGGTAAAGGCGCTGGTTGCGGCATAGTTGGTGTTTGGGGGGATAAAACCCATAACCTAAGACCGTCTGTCCTGAGCCTGTCGAAGGGCTGTCCTTCTGGCGTCAACGCGCAGAGGCACGAAGAAAAGGGCAGTGCTTCGACAAGCTCAGCATGAGCGGATCAGCGAGTGTCGATGGCAGTTTGAGCAGGCTTTAAGTGCCGCCTAATCCGCATTGACCCGGCGCAACTGGCCGGTGTGGAACAGCGCGCGGGCATCGGCGGCGGCCATTGGACGGCCAAAGTAATAGCCCTGGATCTTGCGGCAGCCCAGTTCGCGGATCACTTCGAGTTCGTGTTCGGTTTCAACGCCTTCGGCAGTTGTCGACATCTCCAGGCTCTCGGCCATCGCCACCACGGCGCGGATGATAGCCAGGCTTTCGCGGCTGCCAGTGGCGGCGCCTTGAACGAAGCTGCGATCCACTTTGATGGTCGAAAACCGCAGGTTGCGGATATAGGACAGCGATGAATAGCCGGTTCCGAAATCGTCAAGCGCAACCCCGCAGCCCAGCGCCATGATCTGTTCCAGCGCCGCCCGGGCGGTGGCCGCATCGCGGACGAAGATCGATTCGGTAACCTCGATTTCCAGCCGCTGGGCCGGTAGCCCGCTGGAGCTGAGCGCGCCGATGACGCTGGAGGTAAAGCCCGGATCGAGCAGTTGTTCGCCCGAGACGTTGACTGCAACTTTGATGTCGCTCGGCCACCTGGTCGCCTCGCGGCAGGCCTCGCGCATGACCCAGTCGCCGATTGGCACGATAAGCCGGGTATCTTCGGCCAGCGGGATGAATTTCACCGGGCTGACCAGCCCATGCTCTTCGCTGTTCCAGCGGATCAGCGCTTCGAAACTAAGGATTTTCTCGTCGACCGCGTCCACCACCGGCTGGTAGTGGAGCAGAAATTCGTTCTTTTCCAGTGCCCGGCGCAGCGAAAATTCAAGCTTGCGACGCTCCTCGGCGTGCTGGTGCAGCGACGGCTCATAGCCATGGTGCAGCCCGCCGCCCTCTTCCTTTGAGCGGTAAAGCGCAAGATCGGCGTTGCGCATCAGCGTCTCCACCGTCGAGCCATCGCGCGGGCCGATTGCAGAGCCAACCGAAGCGCCGATGTAGAGCGTGTGGTGATCGACTTCATAGGGCCGCGACAGCAGTTCGATCACCGCATCGGCCACCCGAGTGACCCGGTTGTGATCAGAGGCATCGCGGATCACGACGGCGAATTCATCGCCGCCCAGCCGCCCGACCAATTCGTTGTCGGTCATGATCGACTTGAGCCGTTCCGATACCCGGGCGAGCAGCTGATCGCCAATCAGATGGCCCAGCGTATCGTTGACCGATTTGAACCGGTCGAGGTCAATCATCAAGAAGGCGCAGCGGGTCCGCCACTGATCAGCATAGCGCATCGCTTCGGCCATCGCTTCGGTTGCCATCATCCGGTTGGGCAGGCCGGTCAGCGTGTCATAGCGCGCCATGTGGGCGATCTTCTCGCTCGATTCGCGCTGTTCGGTGACATCGGATCCAACCCCGCGAAAGCCATCGAAGACCCCGTTTTCGTCAAGCTTGGACGTGCCGGAAAGTTCCCACCAGCGTTGCTGGTTGTTGATCGTGACGCGGACCAGCAGGTTCGAAAAACTCTCCCGCCGCTTCAGCCGCTCGGCCAGATCGTGCAGGCTGGAGGGAAACTGGCCGGTATCCCAGGCGGGCCCGGCGATCAGTTGGATGAACGGCTTGCCCTCAATCTCGTCAAGCGTCAGACCCAGCGCAAAGGCAAAGCGCGGCGAAACCGCACGAACCCGGCGCGAGGTATCGATCTGCCACAGCCAGTCCGCCTCACCCTCTTCGAATTCGCGCAGCAGCATTGAAACAACTTCGCTCTTTTCCGCCATGCCGGATTCGGCGATCCGGGCGGTTAGAAACGAACGCGCGTTCTCGACCGCGCCAAGCACAACGACGGTCAGAAACGTCAGCGACAGCAGCGCCATCTCATAGCCTTGCATGAACATAAAGCTGACCAGCGCGCTGCCGCCGACCAGGCCTGCAAACAGCAAATTGCTGAGCGGTACCGCCGGGAGCAGGACGGCTGACGCCGTCATCAGCATCGCGCAAACTGCCCACAGTTCAAGCTGCGCGGTTGGCGCACCGAACGGCGCGAATGCGGCCATCGGGGTGACCCAGACCATTGCATTGACGATCGAGCTAAAGGTCTGGCGATTGACTTCGCTGCTGGTGATCCGGCGCCGATCGGTATCGCACAGGGCCTTGTCGATCTTTGACCCATAGAACAGGCTGACACCCAGCGCCGCCATCCAGACAAGCAAGGCCGCGATGTGCACGGTATCGAAATAGAGCCGCAGCACCGCCAGTGCCGCGATCGAATGCGCGAAAATTCGGGTCGTGGTGGCTCGGGCCAGGCTGGAATACTGCAAACCGCGCAGCCGTCCCCAATCGCTGTCGCTGGGATTGTTCAGACCAAGCACCGCCATTACTGGCAGGGTGCTGGGCAGCTTTGAAGCGGTTGGTGCGGTTCTGGTCACGCCTCCAATTACGCCTGCAATCGTTAGCAGCGCGTAAAGGATGCCGCGCAATTGCAGCTATATTCAGCGTTTTTTGTATCAGTCGAGGCTGCTGCGGGACTGTTCCCAGTTGCGCCCATCAAACGCCCGGATCGCCGGTTCCAGCCCGTGATCAGGATCGAGACAGCGGAAATGAACGCTCCAGGCAGCGGGGTGCGAGCGCGGCTGGTAAAAGCTTTTGATCCCGCAGGTCCGGCAAAACAAATGCTCCGCCGCGCCGCTGCCAAAGCGGTAGGACTGGAGGCTGTCTTTTCCGTTCAGCAATTCAAACTGCTCGTGCGGCACGATCAGGTGCAAAAATCCGGTCTTGCTGCAGATCGAACAATTGCAGTCCAGCAGCTCAAGCGGCGGCTCGACCACGATAGCAAAGCGCACCGCGCCGCAGTGACAGCCGCCTGCCAGCTTCATTCCACCGTCACCGATTTGGCCAGATTGCGCGGCTGGTCCACATCAGTGCCTTTCACGCAGGCCACGTGATAGGCCAGCAACTGCACCGGGATGGCATAGACCAAGGGCGCAATCAGCGGGTGAACCTTTGGCATTTCGATCGTGGCAAGGCAGCCCTCACCGGCTTCGGCGATCCCCTCGGCGTCGGAGATCAACACCACCTTGCCGCCGCGCGCGCGGACTTCCTGCATATTGCTGACAGTCTTTTCAAACAACGGCCCGGATGGTGCGATGACGATCACCGGCACTGCCTCATCAATCAGCGCAATCGGCCCGTGCTTCATTTCACCCGATGCATAACCTTCGGCATGAATGTAGCTGATTTCCTTGAGTTTTAGCGCACCTTCCAAGGCCAACGGATAGTCCTGTCCGCGGCCCAGATAGAGCACGTCACGGGCCGGGGCGATGTGGTGCGCCATTGCGGCGATTTCATCGTCATGGGCCAGCGCGGCGTTGAGGCTGGCGGGAGCCTCAAGCAGGTGCTGGACCACTTCGGTCTCCTCGGCCCGGTCCATGAATCCGCGCTTCACCGCCATGTGCGCGGCCAGCGCGGCGAGGACCGCCAGCTGGCAACTAAAGGCCTTGGTGCTGGCGACGCCGATTTCCGGCCCGGCATGGGTTGGCAGCAGCAGATCGGCCTCACGCGCCATCGAGCTGGTCGGCACGTTTACCACCACTGCGATGGTCTGGCCGTTTTCCTTGCAGTGCCGCAGCGCCGCCAAGGTATCGGCGGTTTCACCGGATTGCGAGATGAACAGCGCCAGCCCGCCCGGTTCCAGCACCGGATCGCGGTAACGGAACTCGCTGGCGAAATCGATGTCGGCGGGCAGGCGGGCAAATTGCTCGAACCAGTATTTGGCGACCATTCCGGCGTAATAGCTGGTTCCGCAAGCGACGATGGTGACTCGGTTGATGCTCGACAGGTCAAAATCGAACTGCGGCAGTGCGACCGTCTGATCGACCTGGCGGATATAGCTGCGCAGCGTCTGGGCAACCACAGTCGGCTGCTCAAATCTCTCTTTCTGCATGAAGTGGCGGTAATTGCCCTTCTCGATCTCTGCCGCCGAAGCGCCCGAAGTGGTAATCTCGCGGGTGACCGGCTGGTTGTCCTTGTCATACACCTGCGCGCCCGCGCGGGTCACCACCACCCAGTCGCCTTCATCCAGATAGGCGATCTTTTGCGTCAGCGGCGCCAACGCCAGCGCGTCCGATCCCAGATAGGTCTCGCCATCGCCGTAACCGACTACCAGCGGCGAGCCGAGCCGCGCGCCGATCAGCATATCGGGATAGTCCTTGAACGCGATCGCCAGCGCAAAGGCCCCGCGCAACTGCGGCAGCACCGCTTTCACGGCGTCTTCGGGGCTCGATCCGGCTTCGACCAGTTCAGAGACGAGATGCGCGACCACTTCGGTGTCGGTGTCGCTTTCAAACGTGCGGCCCCGTTTGGTCAGGGCTTCGCGCAGCTGTTT
>JANMHL010000079.1:0-2356 GCA_031375125.1 Novosphingobium sp.
GCGACATCGACCAGCACCGAGCCGGGCTTCATCGTTCCCAGCATTGCGCGGGTCACCAGCTTGGGCGCAGCGGCGCCGGGGACCAGTACGGCGCCAATCACCAGATCGGCCTCTGCCACTTCGGCGGCAAGCGCCGCGCGGCCCGAATAGAGTGTGCGGGCGCGGCCCTGGAAATGACTGTCGAGCCGTTCGAGCACTTCGGGATCACGGTCGAGGATCGTCACATCAGCGCCAAGCCCAACCGCCATCTGCGCGGCGTTGAAACCGACCACGCCGCCGCCGATCACGACCACTTTGCCCGGCAGCACGCCCGGAACGCCGCCCAGCAGCACGCCGCGCCCGCCGTGGGCCTTTTCCAGCGCCGTTGCCCCGGCCTGAATGCTCATCCGCCCTGCGACCTGGCTCATTGGTTTCAGCAGCGGCAGCGTATTGCCGGGGCCGGTGACGGTTTCATAGGCGATCGCGGTGACGCCGGACTTGATCAGCGCAGCGGTCTGCTCGGGATCGGGGGCGAGGTGGAGATAGGTGTAAAGCACCTGGCCGCGGCGCAACTGGGCGCATTCGGCTGGCTGGGGCTCCTTGACCTTCACTACCATCTCGCACTCGGCAAATATTGCGGCGGCGCTGTCTTTGATCGTCGCGCCGGCCTTGCGATAGTCGTCATCGCTTGCGCCGATACCCAGGCCTGCGCCGGTTTCCACCCACACGTCATGGCCATGCGCGGTCAGTTCGCGGGCCGATTCAGGCGTCAGGCCAACCCGGTATTCGTGGTTCTTGATTTCCTTGACGGTACCAACGCGCATGGGAGTTCTCCTGTTGCCTTATCGAAACGAAGATACGCCTGTGCGGTGCGAATGTTTCACCTAAGTTATCCTATGCAAGGCCGCTATGCGGTGATATTTCCCGAATAGTGATAAAATGTGGGAAAATAATCCATGGACCGCAATGACATTCTGCTGCTGCAAGCGCTTCAGCAAGACAGTTCGCGTTCGCTGGCCGAACTGGCGGAACTGGCTGGGGTCTCGCCCTCGGCTTGCCACCGGCGGGTCAAGGCGCTCGAGGCATCGGGAGTGATCACCGGCTATGCCGCGCAGATCGACGCGCCCAAGCTGGGGCTGAAACTGCAAGCCTTTGTCGAGATCACCCTGACCAGCCAGAGCCGCGAGGCGATGGACCGGTTTGAAGACGCGGTGCGCGATATGGACGAAGTGCTCGATTGCCACCTGATGAGCGGCAATGCCGACTATCTGCTGCGAGTCGCGGCGGCCGATCTGGAACAGTACGACCGGATCCACCGCGATTGTCTGGCCCGGTTGCCCGGCGTTTCGGCGATGCGCTCAGCCTTCGCAATCCGCCGGATCAAGCGCTGGAAGGGCTATCCGGTGCGCGGCTAAGGCCGCAACCTTCCATTCCTCCATTGTGTGTTTTTTGCAACAAATCTGTAAAATAGTGACAGGATCAAGCAATTTACTTGTCCGTTTTCCAACCTGCGTTACCTCTGCCGCGCCGAACCGCAAATCAGGTTGCGTTGCAATCGATTTAGGTCCGGCTAAAAAATAGAATTAGGGGTGATACGCAATGAAGAAATTCAATACCTTAGGATCACGACGGGCCGTGCTGGCGACAGCAACGGCATTGCTGGCACTCGCCAGCGCCGATGTCGCTTCGGCTCAATCCACCAGCGACGCCGCCACGGCTGATGACGATGCTGCAGCATCGATCGTCGTGATCGGGACCCGCCGGACTGACCGCAGCTCGACCAATTCGGCATCGCCGGTTGACGTCATTCAGGCCGCCGAACTCAACGCGCAGCCTACCACCAACATGCTCGACGCACTGAAGAACGTGGTTCCTTCGTTCTTCGTGCCGCAGAACACGATTTCGGACGCTTCGACTTTTGTCCGTGCGCCATCGCTGCGCGGCCTGCCGGCTGACAACATCCTGGTGATGATCAACGGCAAGCGCTTCAACCGCTCGCCGCTGGTTCAGGTTTACTCGGGCGGTGATACCGCACTGTCATTCGGTTCGCAGGGTTCGGACATTTCGTCGATCCCGTCGATCGCGATCGGCAACCTGCAGATCCTGCGCGACGGTGCGACCGCTCAGTACGGTTCGGACGCCATCGGCGGGGTGCTCAACTACGGCCTACGCCGTGATGAAGGCATCGAAGTTCAGGCGCTCTATGGCCGCCACTTTGACAATGGCGGGGCCAAGACCCCCTATGGCAACAACGGCCGGAACTATCAGATTTCGGCCAATGCCGGATTCAAGCTTGGTGATGCCGGGTTCGTCAATCTGTCGGGTGAATATTTCGACAGCGACGGCACCAGCCGCGGCACGACCCGTCCGCACTCGG
>JANMHL010000117.1:0-13431 GCA_031375125.1 Novosphingobium sp.
CCCAACCCCTCCCCAGTGGGGAGGGGCTAAGCGAGTCAGACCCAAACCATATTCCGTCACCCTGAACTCGTTTCAGGGTCCATCGGGCGGTTAGCCCGAAAGGTTCCGAGGCCGCAAACTGGCGCGGCAGTGCTGCCCCGCAGAGCTTCGGTCTGTGAGGAGAAATGGACCCTGAAACAAGTTCAGGGTGACGAAGTGGAGTGGCGCTCACGCTACTTTGCGCTCAGTCAGTATCCACGAATGAGCGTTCGCGATTTCCGTTTCTTCGCAAATGAAGCGGCTTTCTAAGGCTTCCTTGACCTTGTCCCGCATCGGGTTCTCGAACGTTGCATTGAGGTCGCGCATGCGGACCACGCCTAGTGCGTTTTCATGCGGTTCCACTGAAAGGCCTCGCCATGCACCGGACGCCTTGGCCTTCTTATAGCGATTCTTTCGCGGGCCGCTATACAGGTATTCGGTTTTAAGCGGTCGGGGACCAAGACGGACAGCTTCGCTAACTTGGAGAGCGAGCGAATCCATCCCATTGTGTTCGGTGAATACAACGATTTCAGCAACTTCTTCGTTAACTGCCCCCACCAGCATCGCCAGCCGCTCAATCCCGGCAGCCCAGCCCACCGCCGGGGTATGCGGCCCACCCAGCGACTCCATCAGCCCGTCATAGCGTCCGCCGCCGAGCACGGTGCCTTGCGCGCCGAGCCGGTCGGTGACGAATTCGAACGCGGTGTGGCGGTAATAGTCGAGCCCGCGGACCAATGCCGGGGCGCGGGTCCAGGCGACGCCAGCGGCATCGAGGCCGGAAGTGACCGCGCCGAAGAAGTCCTGCGCCTCACCGTTCAGGAACAAATCGATCTTTGGTGCATCGGTTACGAGCGCCTGATCGCGCGGGTCCTTGCTGTCGAGGATGCGTAGCGGGTTGGCGGTCAGGCGCTTCTGGCTATCATCGGACAGGTCGGCGCGGTGCGCTTCGAAGTATTCGATCAACGCCGCGCGCCAGGCCTCGCGGCTGGCACCGTCACCCAGCGTATTGAGCTGCAACGTCACCCCATCGGCAATGCCCAGTTCCTTGAGCAGCTGATCGGCCAACACCAGCAGCTCGACATCGGCCTGTGGTTCGGCCGCGCCGATGATTTCGGCGTCGAGCTGGTGAAACTGGCGGTAACGGCCCTTTTGCGGGCGCTCATAGCGGAACAGCGGGCCGTGGGTGGCGACCTTCAGCGGCGCGTGCTGCTGCCAGCCGTTGGTCAGGTAAGCGCGGGCGATCCCGGCGGTAAATTCGGGCCGCAGGGTGAGCGATTCGTCGCCGCGATCGCGGAACGAATACATTTCCTTGGAAACGACATCGGTGGTCTCGCCGATGCTGCGGGAGAACACCTCGGTCTTTTCGAACACCGGCATTTCCACCCGGCGGAACCGGTAGAGCTTGCGCACGCGTTCGAAGGTTTCGACGACATGCGCGAAAGCATCGGCCTCTGCGCCGAAAATGTCCTGGGTGCCACGGATAGCTTGCGGTGTGTTCATGGCGCTGGCCCCTAGCTTGTTTGGCCTTCGTCGAAAAGGGCATGTCATATCTTGCGCCTTGGCTGTCCTGCCGCCAAAGTCCGTGGCCATGAACAGAAAAACAGGGATCGCCTTGGCTGTCCTGGCGATGGCATTGGCCGCGCCGGCAGCTTCCACTAATCTTTCCGCGCCCGCGGCAGTGCCGCTTTCGCGCACTGTGCCTGATGCGGTCGATGCCCCCTATCCGGGCGGAGCGATGCGGCTGGATGTGGATGCGACAGATATCACGCGCGGTGCCTATCGCGTCGTCCAGACGATTCCGGTGGCTCCCGGCACCGCCAGGCTGACGCTGCTGTTGCCGCAGTGGCTGCCCGGCAACCACGGCCCGCGCGGCACCATGGCCGAACTGGCTGATCTGCACTTCTACGCCGGCGAGCAGCAGCTCAGCTGGAAGCGCGATCCGGTGGAAGTGTTCGCGTTCCACATCGATGTGCCGGTCGGCGCGACCACTGTGGTGGCCAAATTCATCCACACCAGCCCGCTGCAATCAAGCGAAGGGCGGATCACCATGACGCAGGAAATGCTCAACCTGCAGTGGGAGAAGATGACCCTCTATCCCGCCGGGCACTATGTGCGGCAAATCCGCGTGGTGCCCAGCGTCACCTTGCCGCAGGGCTGGACCGCCGCGACCGCGCTCGATGGCGCCCGCGTTCAGGGCAATACGTTGTCGTGGGCCGAAACCAGCTATGAAGTGCTGGTCGATTCGCCGATTTTCGCAGGCAAGTATTTCCGCAAGTGGGATCTGGGGCAAAGCGTCACGCTTAACGTCGTGGCCGATTCGCCCGAGCAGCTGAACGCCAAGCCCGAACAGATCGAATTGCACCGGCACCTCGTCACCGAAGCGCGGCTGGCGTTCGGCGCGAACCATTTCGATCATTACGAAATGCTGCTCGCGCTGACCGACCGGATGGGCGGGATCGGGCTGGAGCATCACCGGTCGAGCGAGAACCAGCTCGAACCGGCCGCCTTCACCGAATGGGCCAAGTACGAATTTGACCGCAACCTGTTGCCGCACGAATATGCGCACTCATGGTCGGGCAAGTACCGCCGCCCGGCGCGGTTGTGGACGCCGGATTATCGCCAGCCGATGCAGGACGATCTGCTGTGGACCTATGAAGGCCAGGACCAGTTCTGGGGCACCGTGCTGGCGGCGCGGTCGGGCTTGCAGGGCAAGGACGTGGTGCTGGGGATGCTGGCGCAGTGGGCCGGCGGCTTTTCGGTCCAGGCCGGGCGGCGTTGGCGCTCGGTAGAAGATACCGGGCACGATCCGGTGTTCGCTGCGCGCAAGGCCAAGCCGTTCCCCTCGCTCGCTCGCAGCGAGGACTATTACACCGAAGGGGCGCTGGTGTGGCTCGAGATCGATCAGATCATCCGCCAGAAGACCGCCGGCAAGCGCAGCATCGATGATTTCGCCAAGCTGTTCTTCGGGATGAACCACGGCGATTACGGCCAGCTGACGTTTGAGGCCGACGAGATCGTCACCAAGCTGAACCAGGTTGCGCCCTATGATTGGGCCAGCTTCATCGAGACCCGGATCAACACCCCCGGCCAGCCCGCGCCGGTGGCGGGGATCGAACTGGGCGGCTACAAGCTGGTCTGGAAGGACGAGCCCAACGCCTTCGAAAAGGCCCGCATGGCCGATGCCAAGCAGCTGACGCTGGGCTTCTCGATCGGGATCACGCTCGACAAGGACGGCAAAGTGCTGGCCACCTTGTGGGACAGCCCGGCGTTCAACGCCGGGATCGTGCCGGGGGCCAAGCTGGTGGCGGTGAACGGTGAAACCTATGACGCCGACAAGCTGAAAGCCGCGATCACTGCGGCGAAGAATGGCGGGCCGATCGAGCTGCTGGTGCAGCGCGGCACCCGCTTTCAGACGGTGACGGTGAACTACAGCGGCGGGCTGCGCTGGCCGTGGCTGGAACGTGCCGCACCGGGCAAGCTGCCGACCGGGCTTGATCTGCTGCTCAGCCCAAAACGGCCGATGCCTAAATCGAAGGGCAAATGAGCACGGGCGGAACCGCCGGGCATTTTGCCCGCTGGCTGGGCAAACGCTTTGCGCCGCCCGCTTTCGTGGTGTTCGTGGCGGTGCTGGCGGCGATGATCCCAGCCTTGCATTTTGGGGCTGAATGGTCGTGGGCCAATGCCCTGGTGCTTGGCTTCGATGGCGCGGTGCTGGCCTTCCTGGCCGCGCTGTGGCCGCTCAGCCGCGATCGCTGCGCCGCCGACATGCGCCGCCATGCCGAGGCCAACGACGCCAACCGCCTGACCGTGCTGACCATCACCGCGCTGGTCACAGGGGTGTTGCTGGTCACCCTGATCGCCGAATTGCCCGCTGCCCGTGATGGCAAGAGCCTGGCCAAAGGATTGCTGATCGCGACGCTGGGCCTGTCATGGCTGTTCACCAACGTGGTTTTCACGTTGCACTATGCGCATCTGCATTACATCCCAGACAAGACCGGCAGGACGATCCGCGGCGGGTTCGATTTTCCCGGCACGGCGGAGCCCGACTACTGGGATTTCCTCTACTTCTCGCTCACCGCTGGAATGAGCTTTGCCGCGTCCGACGTCAACGTCACCAGCCAGGCGGTGCGCAAGGTGCTGGTCTGGCAGTGCTTGCTGTCCTTCACTTTCAACATCGGCGCGCTGGCCTTTTGCATAAACGTGCTGGCTGGAGGGAAGTAGAGCCCATCGCAAGCGTGTTGCAGCGCAGCATGCGCAGCGCTAAAGGCGCGCCCATGCGTATCGAAAAAATCCCCGTTGGCGATAATCCGCCCGAAAGCCTCAACGTCATCATCGAAGTTCCGGTTGGGGGCGAGCCGGTGAAGTACGAATTCGACAAGGAATCGGGGGCGCTGTTCGTCGATCGGATCCTGCACACGCCGATGCGCTATCCGGCCAATTATGGCTTTATCCCGCACACCCTGTCAGACGATGGCGATCCGCTGGATGCGTTGGTGGTGTCACGCTCACCCTTCATTCCGGGCTGCGTGGTGCGCGCCAGGCCGATCGGCGTGCTGAACCTGGAAGACGAGCACGGCGGCGATGAAAAGCTGATCTGCGTGCCGGTCGATTCGACCTTCCCGTACTATTCGGACATCGGCGAGCAAAAAGACCTGCCCTCGATCGTGCTGCAGCAGATCGAGCATTTCTTCACTCACTACAAAGATCTGGAGCCTGAAAAGTGGGTGCGGATCGGCAAGTGGGGCGATGCCGACGATGCCAAGCGCGTGGTGCTGGAATGCATCGCGCGGTATCAGGCGTCTTTGACCGCCTGACGGCGGTGCGGACAGGCGTCCGCCTGTCCCGTGCAACACCAGCCCGCTCCCCCGGCCCGACCACCCGTTACATGGTACCCTGGGGGGGGTCGGGCCGGGGGAGCGGGCTGGTGTTGCAAGCTATTCGCGGAGGCGAATAGCGCACCTGACAAGACCTAATCCCCTGCCACCATCATCCCGTCGATCCGGATCGTCGGCACATTGACGCTGCGATACCATTCGATGTCATTGGCCGGGGTCAGCGCGGCGAACATATCGATCAGGTTGCCGGCCACGGTGAATTCGGCCACCGGCCCGGCGATCTCACCGTTCACAATGCGAAAGCCCGATGCGCCGCGGCTGTAATCGCCGGTCACGCCGTTTACGCCGCTGCCGATCAGTTCGGTCACCAGCACCCCGTCCGTGATGTCGGCGATCAGTTCGGCAACGCTCAGCGCACCGGGTTCGAGATGCAGCGCCGAAGTGCTGACCCCAGGCGCGCCGCCCGCGCCGCGTGCGGCATGGCCGGTCGGGGCCTGACCCAGCTGGCGCGCGCTGGCGCTATCCATCAGCCAGCCGGTCAAGCGGCCATCGCTGACCAGTTCGCGGCGCGCGGTGGGCAGGCCTTCGCCATCGAACGGCCGTGCCCCCAGCGCGCGCGGGCGGCGCGGATCGTCGATGATGGTGATGCCGGGGGCGAAGATCTGTGCATCCGCCTTGTCCAGCAGGAAGCTGGCACGCCTGGCAATGGCGCTGCCGCTGATCGCGCCTGCCAGGTGGCCGATCAGGCTGCCGCCGACGCGCGGATCGAACACCACGGGCATTGCGCCGCTCTTGATCCGGCCAGGGTTGAGGCGCTTTACGGCGCGTTCGCCGGCCAGACGGCCGATCTCTTCGGCGCAGGCCAGATCGGCCAGGTGATGCGCGCTGCGCCAGCCATAATCGCGCTGCATAGCAGAGCCTTCGCCAGCGATGACGGTGGCGCTCAGTTGCCGGCTGGTGCCGCCATAGGCCCCGGCAAAGCCATGGCTGGTGACCAGCGCGACCGAACGCGCCCCGGATGCTGCGCCGCCGCCTTCGGAATTGGTAACACCGGCAACGGCCAGCGCGGCCGCTTCCACGGCCATGGCCATTTCGCGCAAAGCGGCGGGATCAAGTTGTGCCGTATCGGCCAGATCAAGATCGGGCAGTCCGTCCTTCAGCAGGTGGTCTTCGGGGGCCAGCCCGGCAAAGCGATCTTCTGGCGCAAGCCGCGCCATCGCCACCGATCGCTGCGCCAGTTCGTTCAAGGCATCGTCCGAAAGATCGCTGGTTCCGATCGATGCAGAACGGCTGCCGACAAAGACCCGCAAGCCAAGGTGCTCGCTTTCGCTGCGCTCGACATCCTCCAGCGCGCCCAGCCGGACCTGGACCGATTCCGATTCCTGCCCGCCATAGATCGCATCGGCTGCATCGGCGCCAGCGCGCAGAGCCAGGTCGATTAGCGCAGCGGCGCGGTCCTGGGCTTGGGTCGGGGTAAGCATGAAGGGGTGCGGCTCCTTGGCGCTGGGAGCCGCCGATCTAGGTACTGCCGATCAAAAGCGCAATCAGCGCACCAGCAGGGACAACAGCTTGAACAGCCCGGTGATCGCAAATGGCAGGCCGATTGCCAGCAGCCACAACAGCGCAACATCGCGGCGGAAGTAACGGACAAGAGCCGGATCGGCAGCCTGACTGTCGTTCAGCTTGCTCCAGCGCTTTTCAAAACGGCGGCAGGCCGGAATGATGCCGGCAACAAGAATGATCAGCGCAAAATAGGGGAGCAGCGATCCGCCGCGGCCGTGCAAAGCGCCCATGGTGACGAAAATCTGCAGCCCGGTATAAACCAGCAGCGCATAAGCGATATGGTCGCTCATCCGCTTGCGCCAGTCGATCGGCTTGCCGCGCGCCGCAGCTCCGTTCCACGCTTTTGCCATGGCTCTCTCCGCCCGTTGTATTTGCATGGCAGTAAAACACCGATGCGGTGCAGGATCAAGGGCCGTTAAGGATTGTGTGCAACAGGTCATGCACGAAACCTGCCAGTTTGCCGCAAGCATGCTTGCCCCGTGTGCTTTTGCTGCCTAAGTCGGAGCGTGATGAGCCAGACCCAGACCCTTGCCGCCGCCCCGTCCGATGCCCCTGCGTTCAGCGGACTCGAAGTCATTTCGATCGCCAAAAGCTATGACAAGCGCGCGGTGCTGTCCGACATCTCGCTGCGGGTGGCGAAGGGCGAAGTGCTGGGGCTGCTGGGCCCCAACGGCGCGGGCAAGACCACCTGCTTTTATTCGATCATGGGACTGGTAAAGCCGGATTCGGGCCGGATCCTGATGGACGGGGTCGATGTTACGCAGCTCCCGATGTATCGCCGCGCGATCCTGGGGCTGGGCTATCTGCCGCAGGAAACGTCGATCTTTCGCGGGCTCACGGTTGAACAGAACATCGCTGCGGTGCTCGAACTGGTTGAGCCTGACCGGGCGACACGGGCGGAGGAACTCGAACGGCTGCTGCGCGAGTTTGGCCTTACCCGGCTGCGCACCAGCCCGGCCATGGCGCTTTCGGGCGGGGAACGACGGCGCTGCGAAATTGCCCGCGCGCTGGCGGCCAAGCCTTCGATCATGCTGCTCGATGAACCTTTTGCCGGGATTGATCCGCTGTCGATCAGCGATATCCGCGATCTGGTGCTGGACCTGAAGGCGCGCGGGATCGGGGTGCTGATCACCGATCACAATGTGCGCGAAACGCTCGACATCGTGGACAGTACTTGCGTGATCTATGGTGGGCAGGTGCTGTTTGCGGGCACGCCGGAGGATATGGTCAAGGATCACAACGTGGTCACGCTCTACCTCGGCTCGGACTACATGTAATGCACTTCGGGGTATAGCGGACCAAGCCATGGCACTGGGGCCCCGCCTCGATCTAAGGCAAAGCCAATCGCTGGTGATGACGCCGCAATTGCAGCAGGCGATCAAGCTGCTGGCGCTGTCGAACCTTGAGATCGAGACTTTTATTGGCGATGCACTTGATGCAAACCCGCTGCTCGAACTGGGCGAGGCGGCACCAGCCGAAGCGGCCTTGCCTGAAGACCTTGATGTGCGCCGCACCACGCTCGAAAGCTCGCCGGTTGACCAGCTGATCGGCGAAGGCCGGGCCGAAGACGACAAACCGCTCGATCTTGATCGCGGCGCGCTCGATAGCGACCGCGATACCGGCGATGGTGAGTGGGGTGCCGAGCTGCGCTTTGCGGCAGGCGAGGACGGACCGGGAATCGACGAACGGCCCGATACCGCGGTTTCGCTGGCGCAGCACCTCCATGCCCAGATTGGCGCGATGTGCCGCGATGCGCAGCTGGCCTTCGTGGCGCGGCACCTGGCCGACCAGCTTGACGAGGCGGGCTACCTGACGGTTTCGCTGCGCGAAGTGGCTGCCGAACTCGGCGTGGGGCTGGATGAAGCCGAGCGGGGGCTGGAACTTGTCCAGTCACTCGATCCCACCGGGGTCGGCGCACGATCACTGGGTGAATGCCTCGCGCTGCAGGCCAGGGAAGCTGATCGCCACGATCCCTGCATGGCGCGGCTGCTCGAAAATCTTGATCTGCTGGCGCGCGGCGAACTGGCCCGGCTCAAACGGATGTGCGGGATCGATGACGAGGATTTCGCCGAGATGATGGCCGAATTGCGCGGCTATGATCCCAAGCCCGGCCTGCGCTTTGCCAGCGGCGGGGGCGAGCCGGTAACCCCCGATATCCTGATCGGCCCGCGCGCCGATGGCGGCTGGGACGTGCAATTGAACCAGGCCACGCTGCCGCGCCTGATCGTCAACCGCAGCTACTATGTCGAAATGCGCGGCGCTGTAGACGACAAGGCGGCACGCGGCTGGCTTTCGGAAAAGCTGGCCGATGCCAATTGGCTGATCAAAGCGCTCGACCAGCGGCAGAAGACGATCCTGAAAGTGGCGAGCGAAATCGTGACGCAGCAGGACGGGTTCTTCCGCCACGGGGTGTCGCAGCTGAAACCTCTGACTTTGCGGGCCGTGGCCGAGGCGATTGGTATGCACGAATCGACCGTCAGCCGGGTCACTTCAAACAAGTACCTGCACTGCCCGCGCGGAACCTTCGAATTGAAGTACTTCTTCACTTCGGGCGTCGGCGCGGTCGATGGCGAGGGCGGGGCTTCGGCCGAAGCGGTCAAGGCCGCGATCAAGGCGCTGATCGATGCCGAGCATCCCAAGGCGATCCTTTCGGACGATACCTTGGTCGATCTGCTGAAAGCCAAGGGCTTTGACCTGGCTCGGCGCACCGTGGCCAAATACCGCGAAGCGATCGGGCTAGGGTCTTCGGTGCAACGGCGACGGCAAAAGGCGCTGGCAGGAATGCGCTGAGGCGTTAGTCTCTCCTGATCTGACAGGGAGAATCCATCACATGAAAATGCACTTGCTGGCCGCTGCTGCGCTGGCCACCGTTCTTGCCGCCCCGGCGCTGGCTGACCAGGTTGAGTACCGTGCGCTGATCCAGGAACGCGATGTCGGCCATCTCAAGCTCGACCGGCAGGGACAGAAGGTCGCGGTTGATTACAACATCAAGCAGAACGGGCGCGGACCGACCATCATTGAAGCGGTGACGCTGGACAAGGATGGCGCGCCGACCGCCTGGTCGATCACCGGGCGCACCACCTTTGGCAATGCCGTCAACGAAAGCTTCAAGCGCACGGCTGCCGGCGCCGAATGGCGCGACCTGTCGGGGCCGGGGCGAATCAAGGGCAAGGATGCGCCGCGCTATTATTCGACGCAGAACGGATCGCCGCTCGATGTGGCCATGCTCGCCAAGGCGCTGCGGGCCGATGCCGATCGCGCCATGGCCGTGGCTCCCGGCGGCACCGCGCGGCTGACCGAGCGCGACCGGCGCAGTTTTGACGGGCCCGAAGGCAAGCTCGAGGTCGTGACCTATGAGCTGTCCGGTCTGTCGCTTAACCCGACCTATGTCACGCTGGACGCGAAGGGCGATCTGTTCGCGCTGTCCAGCGCCGGCTTCATCCTGGCCCGCAAGGGCTATGAGCGCGCTGCCGACAAGCCACTGCGTGACCTGGCGGAGAAACTGGCTTCGGGCCGCTTCGCTGCGCTCCAGAGCGAGAGCGCCAAGAAGTTCTCCGGCCCGGTACGAATCCGCAATGTCCGCATCTTTGACCCCAAGGCAAAGGCGCTTTCGGCGCTGAGCGACGTGATCGTTTCTGGCAACCGCATTTCGGGCGTTGTCCCGGCGGGCAGCGTTGCCACGCCGGGCGAAACCACGGTCGAGGGCGAGGGTGGCACGCTGGTTCCGGGCCTGTTCGAAATGCACGGCCACATGGGCCAGGAAGATGCACTGATGAACGTGCTGGCCGGGGTTACCTCGGTTCGCGACATGGGCAATCGCAACGAAGTGCTCGACACGCTGATCGATCGGATCGGCAAGGGCGAGGTTGCGGGGCCGCGAATCACCCGCTCGGGCTTCATCGAGGGCAAGAGCCCGTTCAGCTCAGCCACCGGCAAGCTGGTGGCTAGCGAGGCCGAGGCGATCGAGGCGGTGCGCTGGTATGCCGCGCGCGGCTATAACCAGGCCAAGCTTTACAACTCGATGGACCCGAAGTGGGCGCCCGCCGTGGTCGCTGAAGCACACCGGCTGGGTCTGCGCGTTGCGGGTCACGTCCCGGCCTTTTCCAGCGCGGACGAGATGATCGCCGCCGGCTTTGACGAGATCACGCACGTCAACCAGCTGATGCTGGGCTGGGTGCTGAACCCGGGCGAGGACACCCGCACGCTGTTCCGCTTCACCGCCCAGGCGCGTTTTCCTGCCCTCGACCTCAAGTCGGACAAGGTGACCAAGACGCTGGATGCCATGGTGGCGAAGAAGGTCGCCCACGAACCGACCATCGCGATCCACGAACTGGGGCTGACCGCGCTCGACGGCGTGCCGAACCCCGGCGCGGTCGACTATATCGATCACATGCCCCCGGCCGAGCAGCGGCAGCTGAAGCAGGCCCTGTTTGGCGCCGACACGCCCAAGCAGCGCGCGGATTACATTGCTGCCTTTGCCAAGATCAAGGACACCCTGGCTGAAATGCATCGGCGCGGGATCATGCTGATTCCGGGGACCGATCTGGGCGGCGGCTTTGCCTATCATCGCGAACTTGAACTGTTAGGCCAGCTCGGCATGAGCCCGGCCGACGTGCTGAGCCGTGCGACGCTGGAAATGGCGCAGTACCTGGGCCAGGACCAGGCGCTGGGCAGCATCGAGCGCGGCAAGCTGGCTGACTTCTTTCTGATCCCCGGCGATCCAACCAAGGACCTGAAGGCGATCAAGACGATCCGGATGGTCTCGCGCGGGGGGACAGTCTACTTGCCCGACGAAGTATACGCGAAGCTGGGGATCAAGCCGTTTGGTTCGCCGCCCAAGGTCATTCCCGCCAAGTAAGCGGCTGGGTGACCTTGGTGGCGCTGGTGCTGGGGCTGGCGTTGCGCTGCTCCGGCTAGCGCTCCTGTCTGGAACGGCCGCCTAGAACGGCCGCTCACCGCGCCAGTTGCCAGGCTCGGCATAGCGGCAGACCAGCACGTCTTCCTCGGCCCCGGTAGCCACGGCGCAGCCGACCTCGCCGGTGTTGCGCCAAACGATCTGGGTGTAGTGGCCGACGTCCTGCACCCGGCCGGTGCTGCTGTTGTTGGGGAAGACGCCGGGGACAAAGTGCTGTTTTTCGCGCAGCCAGGCGTCGACTTTGGCTTCGACCGAAAAGTAGCCGCGGGTTCCGGCCCACAGGTTCTCGCCCTGCGGGTTGGTGGGGTTGAACGGGGCATGTTCGAAGCGGCCACTGCGGGCCAGGTTATCGGCCCACTGCCGGGCCGACTGGGCCAGGGCAGGGTCCCACGCCATCGGCGCCAGGCCTAACGCAGCGCGCTCACGATTTTGGGCGGCCAGCACGCGTTGTTCGAAGTTGTTCGAAAGGTCAGTCGCGCCCAGCAGAGCCGGGGCGGCCAAGGTCAGCGCCAGGCCCAGCAACTTGCGTAGTCTCGGTGATCCAGCCATCGCGTCCAACCCCGGTTTCAAACACCGAAGTGGTACGGGGGCGCTGGTTAAGGGTCTGGTTGCGCAAAAGAGTTAACAGGCGGGTTACGCTGTCTTTCGCGGGGCCATGGCCGGATCGGCCAGAATGAACACTTCTGTGCCCATGCCCGTCACTGCATAGAGCTTTTCTGCGAAACGCAGCGGCACACCCAGACAGCCGTGTGTGGCACCGTTCGGGCGGACCCGGCTGGCGTGGATAGCAATCCCGTCATCGGTCAGGCGGAGCATGAACGGCATCGGTGCATCATAACTGCGCGAATAGTGATCCGTTGCTTTGGCGATCACTCGAAATGTACCTTTGGGGGTTGGCTTGTTCGGTGCCCCGTAAAGGATCACAGCGGTGCCGATCTCATCCTCGCCCCGAAACACCGAGACCAGTTGGCGCGCAAGGTCGATGCGGATCCAGACCGGTCCAGCGGTCCGCGCAGTGTCGTCCCAAGCAAAGTCGCCGTAGTTTAGCTGCTTCGGCACATTGATCAGGCTGCGGACAGCGCGCACCTGGCCGCCGGGCAGTTCCAACTGTGGCAAAGCGCCTTCAGGATAGGTGATCCTTCGCTCGTCCGCCCGGCTTAAGCTGGCGGCTGCGGCCTGACCCTCTAAACGGGCTTCGGCAGAGCGGCGCTGCTGTAAATAGTGAACGACGAGCAGCGCCAGCAGCGCCGCGGCAAGGGCGATTCCTACGCGCTTGCGCAGGGGAAATCCGCTCAAGCTGCCGCAGCCATCCCGGCTGAGCGACGGCGCCGCAATTGGAAGCCGATCAGGCCGACGCCCGCGATCATCATGACCCAGGTGGCCGGCTCAGGAACGGAGGAGACCACCGGAGGAGGTGCTGGCGGAATGACGCCGCCGCCACCGCCGCCACCGCCGCCACCACCGCCAATGCCACCACCAGGCGGGATGAGACCGCCCGGTGAACCGGCGAAGCTTGACAAGGGCGGACTAGCGCCATTGACTCCCGGTCCGGCGGGAAGCGGCGTGCCGACAGGGTTCAGCACTTCCATTACCTTGTTGGGCAGATCATCAAGATTGGCCGCTACTGGCGGGCGCTCACGCACGGGCGAAAGCACCCGCTCATTTGGTGTGGGCGTCATCAGCGGCTTGGACTGAACCAAGGCGTCCACGCCCCGTTGGCCGGGCGAACGGCCGGACAGAATCGACGCAGGATCGCGCAGCGCATCGCGCAGCATCGCCCCGCCCTGGGCGGCCAGCACACCGGCTGAACCGCTAGGCGGCAGGACTGCAAGCCACGCAATCAATGCGCACCCGCCGATGATTCGCCGTCGTTTCATTGTCAAACCTGTACTTTACCGCCGCAAAACTACGCAACGGTACCGACGGTTCCATTAGACCAAACAATCGGGGCTGGGTATCAGGAAAAACTACCAGTCCGGGAATGGTACGAAGACAACCACTATAGTTACCTGCTCAAGCTTCCAGCTCGATGTCCCAATAGAGCCAGTCGCGCCAAGTTTCGTGCAGGTAATTGGGCGGAAAGGCGCGGCCACGCTCCTG
>JANMHL010000424.1:0-4423 GCA_031375125.1 Novosphingobium sp.
GTCGAGACACCGCGCACCAGTGTCTCGACTCGAACGGGAGGGGGGAGGGGGCTAGAAACTGTCCTTCGCGGCCCGCAGTGCCGCAAAAGTCGCCACCGGATCACCGCCGCCCCACCGTGCTGCCAGCGCCGGGTTATCAGCCCGCAGGAAAGGGTTGGTGGCGAGTTCGCGGGCGAGGGCGAAGGGCACGGTTGGCTTGCCCGCTGCGCGGGCCTGAGCGATCGCCTCGCAGTAGAGAGCCAACTCGGTGTTGTCCGGATCGGCGTGCGCCGCAAAGCGGGCGTTGGACTGGGTATATTCGTGCGCGCAGTAGAGCGTGGTGCAGGGCGGCAGCGCCTTTAGCCGGACGAGGCTGGTCCAGAACTGCTCGGGCGTCCCTTCGAACATCCGCCCGCAACCCAGCGCAAACAGCGCATCGCCAACGAAAGCAGTCTCGGCATCGGGCAGGTGATAGGCGATGTGGCCCGTGGTGTGCCCACCAACGTCAATCACCGCGGCGTCCCATTCGCCCAGCAGCACGACATCGCCGTGTTTGACCACGCGGTCGGGCGCCGTGCCGAGCTTTTCGACTTCGCCCGGGCCAACAACTGTGCACCCAGTCGCCGCTTTGATTGCCGCGTTGCCGCCGGCGTGATCGGGGTGCCAATGGGTGTTCCAGATCTGGGTGATCTGCCAGCCCTTCTTCCCGGCTTCGCGCAAATAGGCATCGGCATCGGGGGTATCGATGCAAGCAGTCTCTCCGCTGACCGGATCGTGGATCAGGAAGCCGTAGTTATCGGACAGGCAGGCGAACTGGTGGATTTCGAGCATGAGTCTCTCCTGCTGCTACTCTTGCGGCAATTCGGGGTGGCAGGAAAGGATTGGTTCACGCGGAGGCGCGGAGACGCAGAGGAGGGGGAGGATGAGAGGAAGCAAAATTGGTTCGCGCGAAGGCGCTATGAGAAGGACAGCGCGATGATGTCATCGAGCACCGCGGGCATTCCCTTCCTTTTCGCAGCTCTTTGGAACTCCGAACGTCAAAGTTTGATGGAGGCTTCGCCACAAAACCCACAGCTTCGCGCCTTCATGTTCTTAGCGCCTTTGCGCGAACCACTTCTGCTCCCTTCCTCCGCGACTCCGCGCCTCCGCGTGAGTCATTTTTGGCAAGCAAAAGCCCGCCCGGATCGCTCCGGACGGGCCTTTGATTAGCTAGCCTGTGGCGGCGAAGGATTAGTCCTTCTTGGCCTTCAGCGCGGCACCAAGGATGTCGCCCAGCGAAGCGCCGGCATCCGACGAACCGTACTGTTCCACGGCTTCCTTTTCTTCGTGCATCTGGCGTGCCTTGACCGAGAAGTTCGGTTTCTTCGAACGGTCGAAACCGGTGACCATCGCGTCGAGCTTTTGGCCGACCTGGAAGCGGTCAGGACGCTGCTCGTCGCGGTCACGGCCCAGATCGCTACGCTTGATGAAGCCGGTGGCGCCATCGTCGCCAGCCTGCACTTCAAGCCCGCCATCGCGCACTTCAAGAATGGTCACGGTAACAACGTCGTTCTTCTTGAGGCCGCCGCCGGTCGAGGCAGAGGCCACACCGCCGGCCGCAGGAGCACCCTTTTCAAGCTGCTTCATGCCGAGGCTGATGCGTTCCTTTTCGACATCAACGTCGAGCACGATCGCCGAAACCTGCTCACCCTTGCGGTGCAGCGCCAGCGCGTCTTCGCCCGAGATGCCCCAGGCGATGTCCGACATATGGACCATGCCATCGACATCGCCATCGAGCCCGATGAACAGGCCGAATTCGGTGGCGTTCTTGACTTCGCCTTCGACGTTGGAGCCAACCGGGAACTTCTCGGCAAAGGCTTCCCACGGGTTCTGCGCAGCCTGCTTGAGGCCGAGCGAGATGCGGCGCTTGTCGCTGTCAACTTCGAGCACGATAACGTCGACTTCTTGGCTGGTGCTGACGATCTTGCCCGGGTGGACGTTCTTCTTGGTCCAGGACATTTCCGAAACGTGGACCAGACCTTCGATCCCGGCTTCCAGCTCCACAAAGGCGCCGTATTCGGTGATGTTGGTGACCACGCCGTGCAGCTTGGCGCCGACCGGGTACTTGGCCATGACGCCTTCCCATGGATCGCTTTCCAGCTGCTTCATGCCGAGCGAGATGCGCTGGGTGTCCTGATTGATCCGGACGATCTGAACCTTGACGGTGTCACCGATGTTGATGACTTCGTTCGGGTGGTTGACCCGCTTGTAGCTCATGTCGGTGACGTGAAGCAGGCCATCGATGCCGCCCAGATCAACGAACGCGCCGTAATCGGTGATGTTCTTGACCACGCCTTCGATGATCTGGCCTTCAGCCAGACCCGAAATCAGGCCCGAACGCTGTTCAGCGCGGGTTTCTTCGAGCACGGCGCGGCGCGAAACCACGATGTTGCCGCGGCGGCGATCCATTTTCAGGATCTGGAACGGCTGTGGGATATCCATCAGCGGCTGCACATCGCGAACCGGGCGGATATCGACTTGCGAGCCGGGCAGGAACGCCACGGCGCCGTCGAGGTCGACGGTGAAGCCGCCCTTGACCCGGCCAAAGATCACGCCATCGACGCGCTTGCCTTCGCCAAATTCGCTTTCCAGCTTGTCCCAGGCGGCTTCGCGGCGGGCGCGGTCGCGGCTGAGCATGGCTTCGCCATCGGCATTCTCAACGCGGTCGACATAAACTTCGACTTCATCGCCAACCGACAGGCCGTGGGCCTGACCTGGCATGGCGAATTCGCGTAGTGGCACGCGGCCTTCGCTCTTCAAGCCAACGTCGATAACGGCCTTGTCGCCTTCGATGGCTGTAATAGTTCCCTTGACTACGCGGCCTTCAAAGCCGCCATCGCTGGCACCGCCGAGCGATTCGTCAAGCATCGCGGCGAAATCGTCGCGGGTGGGGTTGGCAGAAGTTGCCATAGGTTGAGGTTTCCTCAAGTTTACAAATTACCGGCCAGGCGGTTGTTTCCGCCGGTCTTTCTCCACCCCGGCGGAATTGCCAGGCTGGGCCAAAAGGGGCCGAACTGCCGCAGCGGCCGAATGCCGATTGCGGCGTCCCGTCCAGCTTTAGGCCTTGGGGACCGGCGGCCCTTATGCTCACAAGGCTGGAATAGCAAGGGTTTTGGCAGTACCAGAGGTCGGCCTCGGGCTTGCAAATTCTGGAATTCGGGACGGCTGAACCGGCTTAATTCCTTCAGGTTGCAGCCATAGTTCAGGCTCAAGCGTTTAACAGCGCAGGGCCGGGCGATTAGTCCCGGATCCGCGCCGCAAAGGATCGCCATTTATGCCCCGCAAGAAGATCGAACTGGAAACGAACGGCGCCGAGCTGGTGGAAAAAAGCGATACGCGCGCCGCCGAACAGGGATCGTTCGCCCAGGCCATGGACGCGGTCGGCACCGGTTCGATGCTGGGCTATCGGTTGGAACAGCAAGCCGTTCTGTCAAATTTTGGGATGGAAGCGCTGAAATCAAACAGCGTCGGCGATCTGCTGAACAGCGCGGCGTCGGCGGCAGCACAAGGGATGCGGGCCAGTCTTTCCAAAATCCTCGAATATCGCAAGACTGAGAAGGATCTGCTGATCCGCGCCGGGGTCGGTTGGCGCGGCGGGGTCATTGGCAAAGTGTCATTCGGGGCCGATCTGGAGTCCCCGGCTGGCTATGCCTTTCACACCGGGTCGCCGGTCATTTCAAACCACCTGGCCGGCGAAGAACAGTTTCGCACCCCCGCCTTGATGATCGAACACGGCGTCAAACGCGCGATTAACGTATTGATCACATATGGCGCTGGCAGCTGGGGGGTGCTGGAAGTGGACAGTTCATCAGCCGGGGAATTTGAAGCCGCAGATCTGGCGTTTCTGCAAGGGTTGGCCAATTTCATCGGGGTCGCGCTGGACCGGCAGGTGGCAGAGGATCGGCTTTCGGCAGCACTCGATTACCAGAAGCTGCTGGTTCAGGAAGCCAGCCACCGGGTCAAGAACAGCCTCGCGGTGCTGTCCAGCATGCTCAGGATGAAGGCCCGGTTCAGCGAAACCAGCACCGAGGCTGAGGCGCTGGGCGATGCATCAGATCGGGTCATTGCGGTAGCGCGGACGCATGACCTGCTGTGGCGCGAGGCAGGGGGCGATACAATTGATCTGGGCGCGCTGCTGACCGATGTTTGCCAGACACTGGCGGGGCAACATGAGCAGATTGAGATTCAGTGCACCGCCGAAGCGATCGAAGTTTCACCTGACCGCGCGGTTTCGTTTGCTCTGCTGTTGACCGAACTGGTGACCAACGCCGCCAAGCACGCCTTCGTCGGACGAAATGAGGGGCGGGTCGATGTGACGCTTAAGCGCGAAGGCGCCGAAGCGCTGCTCAGCGTGTGCGATGACGGGGTGGGAATACCCGCCGAAAGCCCCGCCGGGCGGCAAGGC
>JANMHL010000199.1:0-3410 GCA_031375125.1 Novosphingobium sp.
GCAACGCGGAATATCCACTCAAGGTAACGATACGAAACTTAGCGTCAAAATCCATCACGAATGTTTCGTTTGGATTGAAGGCTGAGATTCCGCACTCATCTCAAGATCAACTTAATGCGGGTGAATTCAGTTTTCCTGGGATTATTGAAAAAGGCCATGAGTGGACGACTTGCTATCGCGGAAAACTGGAAAATGGGGTTGATCCAGAAGAAGTTATTTTTATTCCAAGAGTTTACTCTGCGGAATACCGATAAAGTCGATTTTTCTAGCGCCTCCAAGGAGAGGATGATTTGCGCCGATTCAACGATAACGCGTTGCCGAGGCCTCAACCCTTGCGCGCGGCGAGGTAGTACATCACCGGGGTCACGATCCGGCTGAGCAGGGTGGACGATATCAGCCCGCCGATGATCACCCAAGCCAGCGGGGCATAGAGCGGTGAGCCTGACAGTGCGAGCGGCAGCAGCCCCCCGATTGCGGTGACTGAAGTCAGCAGAACGGGCAGAAAGCGGATTTCCCCGGCGCGTTCGATCGCCGGCAGCAAGTCCATGCCATCATCGCGCAGCCGCATGGTAAAATCGACCAGCAGGATCGAATTCTTGATCTCGATCCCGATCAAGGCGACGAAGCCGATGATCGCCAGGAACGACATCGAATTGCCGGTCAGCAGCAGTGCCAGCAGCCCGCCGAACAACCCCAGCGGGATCACCCCGGCGACCACGGCGACGTCGCGGAACCGGCCAAATTCGGCGACCAGCACCGCGAATATCCCAAACAGCGCGACCAGGATTACCCCGCCGAGCCCGGAGGTATTGCGCGCGGCGACTTCGGCGGCGCCGCCAACTTTCCAGCTGTAGCCGGGCGGAAAGCGAATCGCGGCCATCTTGGCGACAACTGTTTCGTTCAATTTTGAGGCCAGCGCGCCGCGCTCATTCCAGCCCTTGATCACCACAGTCCGTTCCAGCTGATAGCGGGTGATCTGGGCCGGGCCGCTTTTGAGCCGCGGCGTCGCAACTTCGCCCAAGGGCACGCTGCGCCCGCTTTGCGAACTGACATAGATTGATTGCAGGGCAGAGACCGGCTGGCCCGCCGCCATGGGCAGCCGGACCACCACCGGATAGCTATCGCCTTCGGCATCGCGGAAAGTCGAGGCGCGCTCACCCTGGATCGCCAGCCGGATCGCACGGCGGATATCGCCTTGCGAGACGCCAAGCAGGCTGGCCGAGGCGGCGTCATAGCCGATGTCGAGATCGACCCGCTCAATCGCCAGCGGGTTTTCGATATCGCGCAGCCCGGGGACCGCGGCCATCGTGGCGGCGACTTCGCCCGACAGCCGCTGCAGCACGGCCACTTCGGGCCCGCGCAGCCGGATCGCAACCGGCGCATCGACCGGCGGACCGTTTTCAAACTGGATCACGCTGACCCGGGCCCCTGGATAGGCCGCCAGCCGTTTGCGGAACCGGTCAAGCGCGGCCGGGCTGGTCTGGGCGTTCCATTTGTCGATGGTCACGAACACCTCGCCAAAGCGTGGGTCATCTTCGCGCGGCAGGTTGTTGTAGAAGATTTGCGGGTTGCCCCGCCCGGCGTTTTCCATCCGCGCGGTGACACCGGGAAATTCGGCCAGAATCGCCGACACTTCGCGGACCGCGCGATCGGTCGCGGCGATGCCGCTGCCTTCGGGAGTTTCAATCCGAACCACGAAATAGGGCGAATCGGAGGCCGGGAACAGGCTGGTCCCGACCACCGGCACAATCCCGAAGGCGGCGATGCAGACAATCATCGAGCCCCAGACCGTCCGGCGCGGGCGCTGCAATGCCCAGTGCAGGATCGGCTGGTAAAACCGCTGGATCGCGCCATTGATCGCCTGCAGCACGCGGTTGCCATCGGGGCCGTGATCGTCCTTCAGCACCCGGCTGGCGACAAATGGAATGATGGTCAGCGCCACAATCAGCGATGCCGTAACCGTCAGCAGCACCGCCAACGGCAGCCCGCGCACGAAATCGCCGGACCCTTCGGGCAGGAACACCAGCGGCAAGAACGCGAACAACAGCACCCCGGTGGAACCAAGCACCGCCAGAGCAATTTCCTTGGTCCCGCTGATCGCGGCGGCAATCCGATCGGTCCCGGTGCGCAAGTGCCGGGCGATATTTTCGGTCACAACGATCGAATCGTCGACCAGCAACCCCAGCGAAATGATAAAGCCCGAAACGCTGATCTGGTTGAGCGAATAACCCAGCCATTGCAGCGCGACGATCCCCAGCGCCAGCGATAGCGGGATCGAGATGATCACCACCGCCGATGCCCGCAGACCCAGCGGAATCAGCGTGATCAGCACCAAGGCCAGTGCGATGCTGAAATCGAGTCCGAGCTGATTGAGCCGCCGGTTGATATCCTGCGTTTGATCGAACCCGGTTTCCAGCCGCATATCGGGCGGCAGCGCTTTGGCGGCAGCATCAACTTCTTGCTGCAGCGCCAGTTTCAGCGCGGGCGCATTGACCCCGTCCTTTTGCTTGACCGCGATGAACACCGCACGCTCGCCGTTGAAGCGGGTGATGTTGAGGTGTTCGCTTTCGGCCCAGCCAACCTCGGCCACATCGCCAACGGTGATGAACCGGCCCGGACTGCTTTTGATCAGCGCCGACTGAATCGCCTCGATCGAACGATAGGCCCCGCCAGCGTCGACATTAAGCCGCCGCTCACCCGAATTGACCGAGCCGCCCGCCAGCGTCAACCCGCTGCTGGATACCGCCGCTGCCACGGCAACCGGCGGTATCCCTGCCTCTGACAGCCGCGCTGCATCGATTGAGACGCGCAGTTCGGGCTGGGCAAGGCCATAGACCGTGGTTTCCCGCACCCCGGGGACAACATTGATCCGGTCGCGGACATCGCGCGCATATTTTTCCATCCGCCGCCACGACGCAGCGCTGCTGACCAGCGCCAATTGCGCCACTGCCGCTTCGGTAGTGCGGGCCCGGCGATAGGTCAGCCGGGCGATCCCGCTGGGCAGCTGGCCCCGGATCGCGCCGACATCGCGAACCACCCGATCAAGCGCCTGATCGGCATCAGCACCATGATCGAACTCTGCAGTGATCACCGCGAGCCCGCTCGAACTGGTCGATTTTACCTCGCGAATCCGGTCGATCCCCTGAATGGCTTCCTCGATCGGTTTGGCCACAGTCTCCTCGATTTCAGCCGCATCGGCACCCGGCAGAACCACCGCAACGACGACGACCGGGATCGGAAAATGCGGATCGGCTGAACGCGGGATGGTCAGCAGCGCCTGCACTCCAAGCAGCGCGGCGAGCAGGAACAGCACCGCCGTCAGCTGCCAGCGGCGCACTGCAAAGTCGATCAGTCCGCTCACCGCAGTATGCTGGGGGCGACCTGCATTCCGTCGCGCAGCCGGTCAAGAT
>JANMHL010000266.1:0-5407 GCA_031375125.1 Novosphingobium sp.
CAGTCTGGCGGTTCGGGCACAGGAAAATGGGATCTCGATTGACGCCCCCAAACTGGGTGAGCATTTGCCCGCGATTGCCGAGTTCCGCCGGGTTTTGCAGATCATGCTCAATCTGGTCGGCAATGCGATCCGCTATTCGCCCGACAATTCGCAAATCTGGATTCGGCTGGAAGATGTCGGCGCGCGGGCCCGTTTGATCGTCGCCGATCAGGGGCCGGGGCTGAGCGATGATCAGCAGTCCAAGGTGTTTGAGAAATTTGAACGGCTCGGTCGCAGCGGCGAAGATGGCGGGTCAGGCCTTGGCCTGTATATCTCACGGCGGTTGGCGCGCGCGATGGGCGGCGACCTGCTGATCGAGAGTGCGCCGGGACAAGGGGCGCGGTTTATACTGGATGTTCCAGCGGATTTGCTGGCGTTAGCTCCGACGACCGGGTCCCCGACGACAGCGCCTGTTGCAGCACCGGAAGCCGGGGACGAAGCTTAGCTCAGCGCGTCGACAGCGGCACGTAATCGCGCGCGATCGGGCCGGTGTAGAGTTGGCGCGGGCGGCCGATCTTCTGGCCGGGGTCCGAAATCATTTCGTTCCACTGCGCGACCCAGCCGACTGTACGGGCCAGCGCGAACAGCACCGTGAACATAGTCGTCGGGAAGCCAATGGCTGAGAGGATCACGCCGGAATAGAAATCGACGTTGGGGAACAGCTTTTTCTCGATGAAGTAGGGGTCGTTCAGCGCCATTTCTTCAAGCTGCAGCGCCACTTCAAACACCGGATCATTGATCCCGAGCGAGCCCAGCACGTCGCGGACCATGCCCTGGATCACCGTCGCGCGGGGATCGTAGTTCTTGTAGACGCGGTGGCCAAAGCCCATCAGGCGGAACGGATCGTTCTTATCCTTGGCGCGCTCGATATAGTGCGGAATCCGGTCAGGCGTGCCGATTTCGCGGAGCATATTTAGCGCCGCTTCATTGGCCCCGCCATGCGCCGGGCCCCAAAGGCAGGCGATCCCCGCAGCGATGCAAGCAAACGGATTGGCACCCGACGAACCGGCCAGACGGACGGTCGAGGTCGAGGCGTTCTGTTCGTGATCGGCGTGGACGATGAAAATCTGGTCGAGCGCCTTTTCAACGATCGGATTGACTTCATACTTTTCTGCCGGGACGCCAAAGGTCATCCGCAGGAAGTTGCCGGTGTAGCTCAGCGAGTTGTCCGGATAGACGAACGGCTGACCAACCGAATACTTGTAGGCCATCGCCGCAATCGTCGGCATCTTGGCGATCAGCCGGTGGCTGCTGATCTTGCGGTGTTCCGGATCGGCAATGTCGGTCGAATCGTGATAAAACGCGGAAAGCGCGCCAACCACACCGCACATGATCGCCATCGGGTGCGCATCGCGGCGAAAGCCTCGATAAAACGTTGCCAGCTGTTCGTGCAGCATGGTGTGGCGAGTGATGGTGGTGCTGAACTTGGCCAATTCGGCCTGGCTCGGCAGTTCGCCATTAAGCAGCAGATAGCAGACTTCCATAAAGCTGGAATGCTCGGCCAGTTGCCCGATCGGATAGCCGCGGTGCAGCAGCACGCCTTCGTCGCCATCGATATAGGTCAGCGCAGATTCGCAGCTGGCCGTGCTGGTGAAGCCGGGGTCATAGGTGAACATCCCGGTCTGGCCGTACAGCTTGCGGATATCGACCACGTCGGGGCCGACGCTGCCCGAAAGCACCGGATATTCGAAATCGCCCGCGCTGGTGCCGAGTTTTACCTGATTGCCCACCTTGCCTACCTCCGTCAAAAACTAACCCGCCTGAACCGCAGCCTGAGCGGAAACCCGCGCCAGACTCTCTTCGCGGCCAAGCAGGACCAGAACGTCAAATATACCCGGGGAAGTCGTTTGCCCGGTTAGCGCGGCTCTAAGGGGTTGTGCAAGCTTTCCGAGACCGAGCCCACGCTCTTCCGCCATTTCCTTAAGACTGGCTTCGAGTGCGTCGATTGTCCAGTCAGCGATTGGCCCAACCCGTTCCAGAATCGCGCCGAGCAGAGCGCGGGCTTCATCGGTCAGCAGAGCGGCGGCCTTTTCCTCCAGCACCAACGGGCGCTGGGCGAACAGGAACGCGGCTCCCGCGGCCAGCTCGTTCAGATCCTTGGCCCGCACTTTCAGCACCGGCATGGCCTGCGTCAGCAGCGCGAGATCGCCCGCGCCAGTCAGCCGCTGGGCGACTAGGCCGGCCAGCCGGGCATCGTCCGCTTCGCGCAAATAGTGCGCATTGAGGTTGAGCAATTTGGCCAGATCAAACCGCGACGGGCTTTTCCCGACATGGGCGATATCGAACCACTCCACTGCCTGATCGCGGCTGATGATTTCGTCATCGCCGTGGCCCCAGCCGAGCCGGAGCAGGTAATTGAACAGCGCCTCTGGCAGCACGCCCATATCGTCGCGGTAGGCATCGACGCCCAGCGCGCCGTGGCGTTTGGACAGCTTGGCCCCGTCATTCCCGTGGATCAACGGAACGTGGCCGTACTGCGGCGCGTCCCAGCCCATCCCTTTGATAATGGTCAGCTGGCGGAAGGCGTTGTTGAGGTGATCGTCGCCGCGGATCACATGGGTGACGGCCATATCGTGATCGTCGACCACCACCGCCAGCATATAGGTCGGCGTGCCATCGCCGCGCAGCAGGACGAAATCATCAAGCTCGGCGTTCTGGACGGTAACGCTGCCCTGAACCAGATCCTCGATCACCGTTTCGCCATCGCGCGGGGCCTTGATCCGGATGACGTAGGGCTTGTCATCAGGCCAGCTGCCGGGGGCGGCATCGCGCCATTCGCTGTCGATCCGGAAGGTCCGGCGTTCGGCCTGCGCGGCTTCGCGGCGAGCCTGCAATTCTTCCTGCGTCAGATAGCAACGATAAGCGTGACCCTTGGCCAGCAATTCGTGCGCGACGGCGGCGTGGCGGTCAGACCGGGCGAACTGCATCGTCGCGGGCGCATCGCCTTCAAGGCCGAGCCAGGAAAGCCCATCAAAAATCGCAGCGATGGCGCTATCTGTCGAACGGGCGCGGTCGGTGTCTTCGATCCGAAGCAGATATTGCCCGCCGTGATGGCGCGCATAGAGCCAGTTGAACAGCGCGGTGCGAGCCCCGCCGATGTGCAGATAGCCAGTGGGCGAAGGGGCAAAGCGCGTTACGACGCCGCGGGGCTCGCCCGGTGCTGTCATGACGCTATCGCTTGCCATTGTCCGTCCCATCCTGTCTCTTGCCGGGCATGGCCAGAAAAGCCTTGCCGCTCGTGCCTTTGGGTAGTGACGCGCCCGATGGCGCTGCACTGCAACATGGCCATTGGCGCATCCATTTCGACTTGTCCAGCGGGCTTGCGCGGGCCGAGCGATTCCTCGCTGCGGTTGGGGTTGAGCAGGGCCCGTGGGCGGTGGTCGCCTTTGCCGCCGGGATCGCTGCGTGGTTCGTCTGCGGCAACGTCTGGCAGTGGCTGGGGGTGATCGCGGGCGGGCTGGGATTGGCCTTGGCGGGTCTGGCTGGTTTCGGCGCGGACGGGCGCCATCCCTACCTGCGGCGCGCTTTGGCGGTGGCTGGTTTTGCCCTTGCGGCGGGCTGCGCGCTGGTCTGGGGCAAGGCTGCACTGGTGGGCGCCGAACCGGTGGCCCGGCCGACCGTTGCCGTGATTGAGGGCCGCGTGCTGAGCCGGGAGGAGCAACCGGCCGAGCAGCGGGTACGGCTGCTGCTGGCGACGCGGGAACCCGGCAGCGGGCGAGCGATCAAGGTCCGGGTCAACCTCGATAGCGAAGGCGATGGGCCGGGGCTGGGTGAGGGTGCGAAAGTGCAACTGCGCGTTCGGTTGGTGCCGCCAGCCGCGCCAATGCTGCCGGGGGGCTATGACTTTGCCCGCAGCGCCTGGTTCGCCGGGATCGCCGCGACCGGCACCGTGCTGGGGCCAGTAACGGTGCTGGAGCCGGGCGGCGGGGGGTCGATCCCGGCGGTGCAGCGCGCGCTGTCGCGCCACGTCCGCGCCAATCTGGCGGGTTCGCCCGGGACTATTGCCGCAGCCTTTGCCAGCGGGGATCGCGGCGCGATTGCCGAGGTTGATGAAACCGCGATGCGCGATGCCGGGCTGACGCACCTGTTGTCGGTCAGCGGGCTGCACGTCAGCGCGGTGGTCGCGGCGGGTTATGTCTTGGCACTGCGGCTGCTGGCGTTGATCCCGTGGCTGGCACTGCGAGTCCGGTTGCCGCTGGTGGCGGCGGGCACAGGAGCCTTGGCCGGGATCGCCTATACCTTGCTGACCGGCGCGGCGGTGCCGACGATCCGGTCTTGCATCGGCGCGCTGCTGGTACTTGCGGCGCTGGCGATCGGGCGCGAGGCGCTGTCGATGCGGATGATCGCAGTGGCGGCCTTTGTCGTGCTGCTGCTGTGGCCCGAGGCGGTGGTGGGCCCCTCATTCCAGATGAGCTTTGCCGCCGTGATCGCGATTGTCGCGCTGCATGGCTCGGCCCCGATGCAGGCCTTCAATGCCCCGCGTGAGCAAGCCTGGTGGGCCAAGGGGCTGCGGCAAGTGGCGGGATTGCTGCTGACCGGGGTGGTGATCGAACTGGCACTGATGCCGATCGGGCTGTTCCATTTCCACCGCGCCGGGGTCTATGGCGCGCTTGCCAATGTCATCGCAATTCCGCTGACGACGCTGGCGTCGATGCCGCTGATTGCGCTGGCCTTGTTGGCAGACGGGGTGGGGGCAGGGGCGCCGTTCTGGTGGCTGGCGGGCAAGTCGCTCGAGCTGCTGCTGGCCTTGGCGCATTGGACGGCAGCGATCCCGGGGGCGGTGACGATGCTGCCGTCGATGGGGCGCGGGGCCTTTGCGCTGTTTCTGGCGGGCGGGTTGTGGCTGGCGCTGTGGCAATCGCGAGTCCGGCTGTGGGGGCTGGTTCCGGCCATGATTGGCCTGCTGTTGCTGAGCCAGGTGCGCGCGCCGGACCTGCTTATTTCGGGCGATGGACGGCACGTCGGGATTATGGGCGAGGCGCCCGGTGAGCTGCTGGTACTGCGTGAGAGCCGTAGCGGCTATACCCGTGATAATCTGATCGAAAGTGCCGGGATGAACGGCGAAACCCGGCTGATCGAGGATTGGCCCGGGGCGCGCTGCAACCGCGATTTTTGCGCGCTTTCCGTAGAGCGCGAGGGCCGTCAGTGGCAGCTGCTGATCGGGCGCGGGACCGACTATGTCGCCGAGCGGGCTCTGGCGGCGGCGTGCGAACGGGCCGATATTGTGATCGCCCCGCGATATCTGCCGTATTCATGCCACCCGCGCTGGATCAAGGCCGACCGGCGAATGCTCGACCAGAGCGGCGGGCTGACGATTGACCTGACTACAGCCGAAATGCTGAGCGTAGCGGACGATCAGGGCCAGCAC
>JANMHL010000277.1:0-7673 GCA_031375125.1 Novosphingobium sp.
GGCCCACGGCCCAGCGATCACCAAACCGCGCCAATTGGTCCGCGGAATGCTCGGCCATCGCCGCAGCCGCGAGGCGCAGATCGTGCGGCTGCTGGAAACGGGCCCAAAGGAAATTCCCCAGTTCGTCGCGGCAATGTACAAAGGGCTCGACCCGCGGCTGACCGGGGCGGCGGGGCGTTCGGTGCTGGCGCATCTTATCGACCTCAAGAATCGCAAACTGGCGGCGGAAGATGGTGAGTTATGGCGGCTGACAGCCTGACCCGCAGCGGCACGGCCCGCCTGCCGTGGCTGATTACCAGCGGCGCGCTGGTGTTGGCGGGCTACCTCGGGTGGCAAGTCTGGGGGCCGCAGGATCACGGCGATCCGATTGCGACCAGCCTGACCGCTTTTGAAAAGGCCAACCGGCTGACAGTGTTCTCCGCCCAGCTGGCCCCGGTGGTCAGCGCCGAGGATGAGCGCGCTTACGGCCTGCTGAAATCGCGCCAGATCGCGGTTATCCCGGCGCGGGTCGATTACACGCTCGATCTGGCCGGGCTGACTGCCGAGCGGTTCCAGTGGGATGCGGCCGGCCACGCGCTGACAGTCACCCTGCCCCCGTTGCAAGTGTCGAAACCCAACCTGGATGAGGCCCGCGCGCAGTACTTGCGCGAAGGGGTTTGGATCACCGGCCCGGCGCAAGCCAAGCTGACCCGCGACAACACTGTGTTGGCCGAGCGGCAGGCGGCACAGCAGGCGGCAACCCCCGCGCTGCTGGACCTCGCGCGCGGATCGGCCAAGCAGGCGGTGGCGCAGAATCTGGCGGTGCCGCTCAAGGTGGCGGGATACAACGATGTGCGGGTGACGGTGCGGTTTGAGGGCGAGGCGGCGCGCTAGCGCCTCGTCTTGCTCTATCCCGTGTCACGGTGCATAAATGCAATATACGATACAGGGTCGCAGCTGAAACCAGAGGGGGTTTTATGGCGTCTGTTGCACAGGATCTTCGGCCCGAACCAATCGCGGTCCTTCCCCCGAGGTGGATGCCGATTGCCATGGCAGCCACGATCGTAGCAGGTTTTTCGGTTCAATTCCTGGCCGGCCGTTCCACGTTCCAAGCCGCCCTGCCGGTTCATTTGCATGCGCTGACCTTCATGGGCTGGGTTGCCATTTTCACCGCGCAGGCAACGCTTGGCCTGCGCGGAAAGATTGATCAGCATCGCAAGCTTGGCCGCATTGCCTTGTGCTGGCTGGTGCTGATGATCATGATGGGATTTGTCATAACCCTGCGGATGGTCCGCGCTGGGAATGTCCCGTTCTTTTTCCGCCCGCAACACTTTCTGGTGTTTGATCCGCTCAACGTGCTGGTCTTCACCGCCATGGTTTTGGTGGCGGTGTCGATGCGCAAACGCAGCGATTGGCATTCCCGGCTGCAATTGGGCGCGATGGTGCTGCTGATGGGCCCGGCCTTTGGCAGGCTGCTGCCGATGCCGTTGCTGGCCCCCTATGCCTACGAGGCGGCCGGCGCGGCTTGCGCGCTTTTCCCGTTGATCGGGTTGGGGGTCGATCTGAAGCGCAGCGGGCGCGTCCATCCGGCTTGGTTGGTCTCGCTGGCAGTGCTCGCCGCGATGATCTTCCTGGGCGATGTGATCACGTATTCGCCGCTTGGAGACAGCCTTTACCGGATGGCCACTGCGGGGTCATCTGGCGCGGCCGTCCCGGGCCTTGAATTTGGCACCCCGCCCAGCGGAGGCTTGATCACAGGCCGGTGAAGGCCCATTGATATGGCATGACCGATCAACCACTGAACCTTTCCGGACTCGACCTGCGCGCCGAAATCAATCGTCTGCGCAAGGACCGCAACGCGATTATCCTGGCGCATTACTATCAGCGCCCGGAAATTCAGGATCTGGCCGACTACATCGGTGACAGTCTGGAACTGTCGAAAAAAGCCGCCGCGACCGACGCTGAGGTGATCGCGTTTTGCGGGGTCAAATTCATGGCCGAAACCGCCAAGATCCTCGCGCCGGAAAAGACCGTGATCCTGCCCGATCTCGACGCCGGGTGCAGTCTGGAGGACAGCTGCCCACCGGAAAAATTCGCCCAGTTCCGCGCCGCCAATCCCGATCACATCGCGCTGACCTATATCAACTGCAGCACCGAGGTGAAGGCGCTCAGCGACATCATCGTCACCAGCTCCAGCGCCGAGACGATCCTCGCCCAGATCCCCAAAGACCAGAAAATCATCTTCGGCCCCGACCGGCATTTGGGCGGCTATTTGTCGCGCAAGTTCGACCGCGAAATGCTGTTGTGGCCGGGCGTCTGCATTGTCCACGAAGCGTTCTCAGAAACTGAGCTGCTCAAGCTCAAGGCCCAAAACCCCGGCGCGCCGGTAGCCGCCCACCCCGAATGCCCGCCGCACATCATCGACCACGCCGATTACGTCGGCAGCACCAGCGGCATCCTCAACTTCGCGAAAACCTTCCCCGGCCAAACCTTGATTGTGGCCACCGAACCGCACATCATCCACCAGATGGAACTGGCGATCCCGGACAAAGTGTTCATCGGCGCCCCCGGCGCTGACGGGCAGTGTGCCTGCAACATCTGCCCCTACATGGCGCTGAATACTTTGGAGAAGCTGTACCTCGCCCTGCGCGATCTGAAGCCGCAGATCCAGATTGAAGAGGGGCTGCGCTTGCAGGCCAAGAAGAGCCTTGACCGGATGCTGGAGATGGCCGGCGGGACGGTTGGCAAGGGTGATTTGGGGGCGCGGTGAGGAAAGAAAAATGATAGTTTTGCTAATATCTCTTTGGGTTTGCAGCCTGCTCGCGGGTTGGAATCTTTACTTTCCTTGGCTAGCAGTCCCAGTCATATTTTTCGCCATCGTCGTTTGGAAGCGTCAGGCACGAGTCATGGCAACCTTTCGAGCAACGGGAATGTCTGGTGGTGACTACCGGAAACAAATGCTTGGTCCCAATCTAATGGTAGTTGCCTGGAACGGTATCCTTAACAGCTTCATTTTCGGCGTGGGTGTTGCGATCAAAGCTTTGTGCGAGCTGACATTCTAGGCGGCTAAGCTAGCGATGGGTTGCGAAGGTCGATCATCTTGAAGCCGTTACCAACCCACCATCGTCATTGCGAGCGGAGCGAAGCAATCCAGGAGTCGCGTACACCGCCCTCTGGATTGCCGCGCTTCGCTCGCAATGACGAAGCGTAGTGGTGGATTGCTGCGGGGCTTTGTCCCCCACAATGCGGCAGTGTGGCGGATGGCTGTACCGGGCAGTCAACGTGTGATTTCAAACCAGAGGTCGCGCCAGAGCGGGTTTTTTGCTTCGATCAACGCAACCTTTTTGGCACGCGATCCTGCCTTGATCTGCTTCTCGCGTAGTATCGCGTGTTCCATCGTTGAATGCTGTTCAAACCAGACCAACAGTTTGCAATTATAGCGCGTGGTAAAGCCGCCAACACCCTCGCGGTGTTGCCAAGCTCGCTTCACCAGGTCGGACGTCACGCCAGTATAGATCGTGCCGTTGCGCTTGTTCGCCATTAAGTAAACGCAGGGCTGGAACTCGCGGGTCAAAGTTTCGTCACCTTACCTGCGCCTCGTCATTGCGAGCGAAGCGCGGCAATCCAGAGGGCGGCGCGCGCGACTCCTGGATTGCTTCGCTGTGCTCGCAAAGACGAAAATGAGGTGCGGCATTGTCACTTCACCGGCAGCCCAAACATCAGCGCCCTGGCGTACTTCACCGGCGGGGAGCCAAAGCTCAGCACCGTGTCGTGATAGCGCCGCAAAGTGAACTGCTTGCCCCAGCGCTTCTCCGCCTCGGCCCGCAAGAGCCGGTGTTCTTCGTAGCCGGTGAAGTAGCTCAGCAATTGCACCGACGACAATCTCACCCGGACCCATTTGCCTGAAGCTTCGCGCTCAGCCTGGAAGGCACCTTTTTGCATCAGGTCCATCGCTTGGTCGCGGGTCATGCCTTCGGTGTGGATGCCGATGTCGAGCAGTGTGTTGGTGACGCTGCGCAGCCGCATTTTGAGGACGGTCAGCTTGAACAGCGGATCGCCATCGAGATAGCCCTCGTCCTTCATCACCCCTTCGGCATAGACCGCCCAGCCTTCGACAAAAGGCCCCGACCACAGCATTGCTCGCAGCGGATTGTCGGTGCGGTTGGAATGATCGAGCTGGAGGTAATGCCCCGGCATCGCCTCATGGATCGACAGATCGTGGATCATGTAATCGTTGTATTCGGACAGGAAGCTGGTCGCCTGCGCGTCGGTCCAGTCATCCGGGATCGGGCTGACCGCGTAGAAGTTCTGCTGGCCCTTTTCGAACGGTCCCGGCGGATCGTTATAGGCGACCGCGTTGCCTTGCTGGAATTTGGGCATGGTAATGATCCGCACCGGGCCATCGGGCATCCGGATGAAGTCCTTTTTGCGGACGAAATCGGTGGCGCTTTGGGTAGTTTCGCGGGCGCGCTGTTCCAGTTCCTTGCGTGGCGGGCGTTTGGCATAAGACTTGGCCAAAGCCGATTCGATTACCGCCTGCTGGACCGTCGGCGAGGGGTTTGCAGGGCAGCCCATGCTGAGCTTGCTATAACTGATAACCTCACAGGCGATCTGAAACATCTCAGCCCGGATCTCGGCCTTCGCCTTCAGCGCGCGGGCCTTCAGCACCGGGCGGGTCATGTCGCTCATCAGCGCGAATTTCATCTTCTGGTCGTAGAGCTTGGTGCCCAGCCGGAAGTCACCCTTGGCCGAGGGGATCAGCACCTCGTCGAGCCATTTCTGGTGTTCGGCCACGCCCACTTTCAGGCCCGCCAACGCGGCGTCGAACCGGGCCCGGTCGGCTGGGTTCAGCGCGCCGGCCTGCGGCACCAGCATCGTCTCAGCAATCTCAACAATCCCGCTGTTCTGGCGCGACACGGTTTGGGCAAAGATTAGCGGGACGCGGGCCGGAACCAGCTCGGCCCGGCTGGCGCGCAGCATCCCCGGGATCGCCTCCATCCGCGCGGTCGCCGCTTTCAGCCGCACGTCCCACGGCGCGAAATCGCGCGCCGCCAACGAGTAGAGCGCACCGCCTGCGATGTCGTTGTAGAGCTGCGGGTTCCAGGCCCATTCCTGCAGCACGTCGTTGGCCCAGACCCGATACTCGAGCTCGTTCTTGAGCACCATGTAGTCAACCTGACTGGCCGGGCTGAGCTTGGCGTAGTTCAAACTGGTTAGCTGGGCCAGCAAACCAATCGACATCATCCGCCGCAATTTGCGTCCGCGCGGCGTGATATCGGGCAGGCGGAAATCGTACTTGTGTGCGCCCAGCGCGGTCGCTTCGACCGGCGAGAAATAGAGCGACGAGGCGATGAACTGGCTGGAAATGCCTTTGAATTGAAATTCGTCATCGGCGGCAGGCTTGGCCGCGGCGGCAGGGGCCGCGCTCTGGCTGGCAGTAGCTGGGAGCAGCGCCAGCGCGGCTAGCGGCAGGGCGGCAAGCAAGGCATATCGCTTCATCGGTTCTCTCCCCCAAGGGTGCGTCAGCGCTGCAAGCTAGCGCGGCTTCAGTCCTGCGTCGAGCGGGCCAGCACCAAGCCGATCCCGACCAGCGCGATCCCGGCGATATCGAGCGGACCCAGCACCTCGTCAAAGCGCAGCCAGCCAACCAGCACCGCAACCACCGGCTGAGTGAGCAGCGCCAGTCCGATCATCAGCGCCGAAAAATGCCGCAGCGAAAACACCAGCAGGCCCTGCCCGATCAGTTGGCTGAGCAGCGCCAGCGCCACGACCGGCCCCCAGTTGGTCGGCCAGACCGGCTCGCCCAGCCACAGCGCCATCCCCAGCAACACCGGCAGCCCGGCGATGCTTGACCAGGTCAGCAGCGACCACCCGCCCAGGCTCGCCCGGTATTTCTGCAGGATGATGATATAGCCCGAATAGAGCAGCCCCGCGGCAACGCAGAACAGATCGCCGATGGCCGTGGTGGTGCCGATTTCCAGACTGCGTCCCAGCAGCACCGCACCGCCGGTCAGCGCCGCCGTGATCGCCAGCCATTCGCGGATGTGCGGGCGGCGCTGCAACGCGATCAGTCCCCAGATCATCACCACCAGCGATCCGGCATTGCCGAACAGCGAGGCATTGGCCATCCGGGTCATCCCGATGCCGATGTGCCAAAAGGCAATGTCGAGCGCGAAGAACAGCCCGGCAGCGCCAATCGCCCAGCCGATCTTACCGCCAAATCCGGACAGCTTCTGGCCGCTCCAGCGGGCCAGCAGGATCAGCACCGGCACCGCCAGCGCCAGCCGCCAGAACGCCGCCGATACCGGCCCACTATCGGCCAGCCGGACGGACCATGGCCCCAGCGCCAGCGCGACATTGCCGAGCAGCAGGGCAGCAAAGTGCCCGCTGCTCCAGTCTCTGCCCGTTGCTTTCCCCATGCCCTTGCCTTAGCGGTCCAAATCGAATTGCAAAATGAAATCGATGGAGGATGCCTTGCACGACGCCCTGTTCCAGCCCATTCAACTCGGCGCGATTGCGGCCAAGAACCGGATTTTGATGGCACCGCTGACCCGCGGTCGGTCCGATGCCGGGATGATCGCCAATGCGCTAATCGCCGAATACTATGCCCAGCGCAGCGATGCCGGGCTGATCATCAGCGAAGCCACCGGAATCACCGTCGAAGGATCGGGCTGGCCCGCCGCGCCGGGTTCGTGGAACGACGCCCAGACCGAAGGCTGGAAGCTGACCACCGATGCCGTCCATGCAAAAGACGGCAAGATTGTCATGCAAATGTGGCACATGGGGCGGCTGGTTCACCCCGATTTCCTGAACGGTGAAGCCCCGGTTTCAGCCAGCGCCACCACCGCACCCGATCACGCCCACACCCCAACCGGGCGCAAGGCCCACGAGCAGGCCCGCGAAGCCAGCAAAGCCGATATCGCGCGGATCGTCGGCGACTATGCCCATGCCGCCGCCAACGCCAAGGCCGCCGGGTTTGACGGGGTTCAGCTGCACGGTGCCAATGGTTATCTGGTCGATCAGTTCCTGCGCGATAACAGCAACCTGCGCACCGACGAATACGGCGGCAGCCCCAAAAACCGCACCCGGTTCATGCGTGAAGTGCTCGAAGCATTGATCGGTGTGTGGGGCGCGGACCGGGTTTCGATCCGGTTGTCACCCAACGGCAACTCGCAGGGTGCCGACGATTCTGATCCGGCCAGCATCTTCGGCGCGGCGGCCAAGGTTTGCGAAGAACTGAAGATCAGCTTTGTCGAACTACGCCAGCCGGGCCCCAATGGCACCTTTGGCGCCACCGAAGTACCGCAGCAGGACGCCCTTATCCGCTCGATCTACAGTGGCCCGCTGGTGCTCAATTCGGACTATACCGCCGCCGAGGCAGAGGCCGACGTGGTTTCGGGTCGGTGCGATGCAATCAGCTTTGGTCGCCCCTATATTTCCAACCCCGATCTGGCCACCCGGATCCGGGCAGGTGCAGATTGGGCGCCCAATGTTAACGTTCCGAAAAGCTGGTATCTGCCAGGACCAGAAGGCTACACCGACTACCCGGCGCTGGAGACAGCAACGGCATAACAAAAAGGGTCTGCGATCATGGCGGTACGTTCGTGGCTGTTCGTTCCTGGCGACAGCGAAAAGAAGCTATCCAAGGCCGCTGCGGCCGGCGCCGACGTGGTCATTCTTGATCTGGAAGATTC